>VGCB01000033.1 GCA_016870235.1 Actinomycetota bacterium
AGGCGCCGTCGCCGCCGCCGCGGTGTCCCCGAGGACGCCGCCGACCGACTTCACGTCGGCGAGCGCGCTCGCGTCGTCGAGGCGGCTCCGGTACTCGGACTCCCGCTCCTTGAGAGCGGCGAGGAGCGGCCCGGCGACGCCGATCGACGAGTAGGCGCCGGACCCGATCCCGACGAGGAGCGCGAACGCGAAGTCCTTGAGCGTGTCGCCGCCGAGGATCAGCAGCGAGGCGATCGGGAGCAGGGTGATGAACGTCGTCGCGAGCGACCGGGGAATCGTCTCCCAGAGCGAGACGTTGCCGATCAGCCGGAACGGCGCGCGCTTCATCAACGGGATGTTCTCCCGGATCCGGTCGAAGATGATGATCGTGTCGTAGATCGAGTACCCGAGGACGGTCAGGATCGCGGCCACGGTCGCTGTCGTCACCTCGCGCCCGAGGAGCGCGTAGATCCCGATCGTGATCACGACGTCGTGCGCCAGAGCGACGAGCACGGGAACCGAGAACTTCCACTGGAACCGTAGGGAGATGTAGACGACGATCAGCAGCAGCGAGACGACGATCGCCAGGATCGCGGAGTTCCGGATCTGCTTCCCGAAGCTGGCGGAGACGTTCTTCACCCCGAAGGCCTGCGCGCCGACGGCCTCGGTGAGCGCGTTCTCGAGTCGCTGCGTCTCCGCGGTCGTCAGCGTCTCCGTCCGGATCTGGAACTCGCGGTAGCGGTCGTTGGTCGAACTCCCTCGGCCCTGGATGACGGCGTTCGCCTCGCCGATCTTCTGCGTCTGCGACCGCACGGGGTCGAGCGCCACCGGCTGCTGTGTCTGGAACGAGACCTGCGTGCCGCCCTTGAAGTCGATCCCGAGGTTGAGCCCCTTCACGGCCAGGGCCCCGATCGCGAGCGCCAGCACGATCGCGGAGAAGCCGAAGAAGATGTTGCGCCGGCCGCAGTAGTCGAACTTGAGCCAGGACGGGATCCCGCGGCCGGTGGCGCCGACGAACCGCGCGTTGTCGAAGACGCGGAGATCGGCGAGGATCGCGAGGAACGCGCGCGTCGCGAGCACCGCGGTGAGCATCGAGATCACGGTGCCGACGAGCAGCATCAGGGCGAACCCGCGCACGCTCGAGGTCGCCACGGCGAACAGGACCATGGCCGTGATCGCGGTGACGACGTTCGCGTCGACGATTGTGGCGAACCCCTTCGTGTACCCGGTCCCGATCGCGGCACGCACCGATCGCCCGGCTCTCGCCTCCTCCTTGATGCGTTCGAAGATGACGACGTTCGCGTCTGCGGCAACGCCGAGCGTGAGCACGAGGCCGGCGAAGCCGGGCAGGGTCAGCGTGACGTTGAAGAGCAGGATCGCGGCGTACAGCAACGCGGCGTAGATGCCGAGGCCGAGCACGGCGATGAGCCCGAGGAAGCGGTAGAAGAGGAGCAGGAACGCCGCGACGACGAGGAGACCGACGATCGCCGCCTTCCAGGCCTCCTCGAGCGAGTCCTTGCCGAGCGTCGCCGAGATGTTCGTCTGCTCGAGCGTCCGGAAGACGACGGGGAGCGAGCCGGTCTGGAGCACGAGCGCCAGGTCCTTCGCCTCCTGTCGGTCGACGCCGGTGATCTGCGCGCCGTTCGAGCCGGAGATCCCGCCCGGGTACTCGCGGAAGTCGATCGACGGCCAGGAGCGGATCTCGCGGTCGAGGACGATCGCGAAGTGACCGAGGATCGGGTTGTCGTTCGATCCGAACTGGTTGGTCAGGAGCCGGCCGCGCTGGGCCTCGCGCCGCGTGATCTCCTCGAAGATACGGCGGCCCTTGCCCGTGAACTCCATCAGCACGACCGGCTGGCCGCTCTGCGGGTCGAAGTCCGCGCGAGTGCCCGAGAGCTTGAGCTCGGCACCGGTCATCTCCGGCACCTCCGGCGGCGTGTACTTGAAGAGGTACCACTGCCGCTTCTCGACCACGTTCCCGGGCGGGCACACCTCGCCCGCGGCGCAGCTGATCACGACCGTCCCCTCCGGCACGCCGAACAGCCGGAACCCGTCGGGCACCTTGCCGTCGTGCTTGCGGAGCGCCGTCTCGCGGGAGCCGACGGGACCGGCGACGAGCTTCTTCTTCTTGTCGAAGAGGTACCAGCTGTCGGGCGTGCCCTTCTCCGCGAGCGCCTGCTGGCCGGCGAGGAGCTCGAAGACGGTCGCCTTCGGGATCGCCTGCCGGGTGCGGAGGTCGACGGACGGGGCGACGAGGTTCGCCTCGAGGTCGAAGAACTCGAGCTGCGCGGTCTTGCCGATGATCGCGGCGGCCGCGGCCGGGTCCTTGACGCCGGGCAGCTGGATCGCGATCTGCGAGTCGCCCTGCTTGCGGATCTCGGGCTCGGAGACACCGAGCTTGTCGACGCGGTTCCGCATGATCTCGACCGAGCGGTCGAGATCCTCCTCCGTCAGCTGGCGCCCCTTGGGCGGGATCGCCTGCAGCGTCACCTCGAGTCCGCCCTGGAGGTCGAGGCCGAGGTTCGCCTTGTCGTGGATCGGCGAGCCCGGAACTGCGAGCAGGACGACGCCGACGAGCGCGGCGACGACGAGCGCGATGACGGAGAGGGCGGCGCGACGGGTCATGGAGCGAGTGTCAGGGTAGCGTCAGAGCGGTCGGGCGGACCGTCCGACGGACGTCGCGCCGTGTCCTATGCCTTCTCTTCGACGCGCTGCTCCCCACTCCCGTTCGTTGCGACCTCGTTCACCTCGTCGACCGGCTCGTCGTCGACGACCTCGGCGTTATCGGCATCGTCGTCCTCGGGCTTGACCACCGTTGCGACCGCCCGCCGGGCGATCCGGACGTGGATCGAGTCGGCGATCTCGACGATCAGCTCCTCGTCCTCGTCGATCGACTGGACGATGCCGAAGAGACCGCCGACGGTGAGGATCTCGTCGCCGGGCTCGATGCTCGACAGGAGCTGCTGCTGCTTCTGCTGCTTCGCCTTCTGCGGTCGGATCAGGAGCGCCCACAGCAGGACGAACATCACGACCAGGATCAGGATCTGTGCCAACGTCTACTCCTCCTCGGGGCCCGCAGCCAGTCGCGCCAGCGCCGTGGCGCGGTACTTCTCGAACGCGCCACGCACGATGGCCTCCCGCGCACCCTCGGTCAGTCTCAGCGTGAAGTGCAGATTATGCAGGGTGAGGAGCCTCAGGCCGAGGATCTCCTTCTGGTTGACGAGATGCCGGACGAACGCGCGGCTGAAGCGCAGGCAGGCAGGGCACCTGCAGTCCTCCTCGAGCGGGCGCTGGTCGCGCGCGTAGCGGGCGTTCCGCAGGTTGAGCCGGCCCGCGGCCGTCAGCGCCGAGCCGGTGCGCGCCGTGCGGGTCGGCAGGACGCAGTCGAACATGTCGATCCCGCGCGCGATCACCTCGAGGATCCCCTCGGCGTCCCCGAGCCCCATGAAGTACCGCGGCTGCGTCTCGGGCAGGAGCGGCGCCGCGAAGGCGACGGTGTCGAGCATCTCGCCCCGGTCCTCGCCGACGGCGAGCCCGCCGAGCGCGCAGCCGTCGAACGGGAGCGCGGTGATCTCGGCGATCGACCGCTCGCGCAGGTCGCGGAACGTCCCGCCCTGCACGATCCCGAAGCGGAGCTGGCCGGGGGCGCGCGGCTCGCCGACCTGCGCCTTCGCCCAGACCGTCGTCCGCCGGACGGCCTCCTCGTGCTCGGCCCGCGACGCGGCGGCCGGCGAGCAGATGTCGAGGCACATCGCGATGTCGGAGCCGAGTCGCCGCTGGATCTCCTGCACGCCCTCGGGCGTGAGCCGCGCGGTCGCGCCGTCGTAGACCGAGCGGAAGGTGACGCCGGCGTCGTCGACCTCGAGCAGGGTGTCGCGGAGCGAGAAGACCTGGAAGCCGCCGGAGTCGGTCAGGATCGGCCCCTCCCAGCCGGAGAACGCGTGCAGCCCGCCGAGCTCCTCGATCACGTCCTCGCCGGGCCGGAAGTGGAGGTGATATGTGTTGCCGAGGATCACGCGCGCGCCGAGATCGCGCACCTCCGCCGGGTCGAGCGTCTTCACCGTCGCCTTCGTCCCGACCGGCATGAACGCCGGGGTCGGGATGGCTCCGTGCGCCGTGCTCAGCACTCCGGCCCGGGCTGCGCCGTCCCGCGCCTCGACCGCGAAGACGGGGTCAGGTCTTGCATGTTGCGTCAGGGGCGGCTCGGCTCCGAGCGCGAGCCGGTCACCACGCAACATGCAAGACCTGACCCCGTCTCACCGGCCGACCCAGGTCGCGGGTCGCTTTTCGACGAACGCCGAGATCCCCTCCTGCGCGTCCGCGAGCTGGGCGTTCTCGACCATGACGGCGCGCGTCAGCGCGTAGGCGGCGTGCTCGTCGCGCTCGATCTGCTCGTAGAAGGCCTGCTTGCCGATGCCGGTCACGAGCGGGCTCGACCGGAGGATCCTCTCGAGGAGCCGGTCGATCGTGGCGTCGAGGTCGGCGGCGGGAACGACATGGTTGACGAGGCCCCAGTCGAGCGCCGTCGGCGCGTCGATCGGCTCGCCCGTCAGCAGCATCTCCATCGCGCGCTTGCGGCCCACGGCGCGGGAGAGCGGCACCATCGGCGTCGAGCAGAAGAGCCCGATCTTGACGCCGGGCGTCGCGAAGGTCGCCGTGTCGACGCAGACGGCGAGGTCGCAGGCGGCGACGAGCTGACACCCGGCGGCGAACGCCGGGCCATGCACGCGCGCGACGACCGGCTGCGGGACGCGATGGACCGCCTCCATCATCTCCGTGCAGACGTCGAAGAGCTCCTCGTAGAACGCCGCGTCCCGGCCGATCATCTCGCCGAGGTCGTGCCCGGCCGAGAAGGCCGGCCCCTCACCCGCGACCACCACCGCCTGCACGTCTGCGGGCAGCGACCCGAGCGCGCCGACGACCTCGCGCATCAGCGCCAGCGAGAGCGCGTTCCGCTTCTCGGGACGCGCCAGCACGATCCTCGCGACCGGCCCGTCCGGCGTCACCTTCACGTGCTCGTACGTCATCGCTGCCTCCTCGGGCGGTCGGAATGCCGGGATTGGATCACACAATCAGCATCGCATCGCCGAACGAGTAGAAGCGGTAGCGCGCCGCGACGGCCTCCCCGTAGGCCCGCCGGGTCGCCTCGACGCCCGCGAACGCCATGACGAGGGCGAGGAGCGTCGAGCGCGGCAGGTGGAAGTTCGTGAGGAGCGCGTCGACGCGCCGGAACGCGAACCCCGGGGTGATGAAGAGCTCCGTCCTCCCCTCGAGCTCACCGCTGCGCGCGATCGTCTCGAGGACACGCGTCGTCGTCGTCCCGACGGCGAGCACGCGCCGCGCAGCGCCGATTCGCTCCCATGCCGTCGGGTCGACGCGGTAGCGCTCGCCGTGCAGCCGGTGCTCGGACAGCGTCTCGACGGCGAGCGGCCGGAACGTGTCGAGCCCGACGTGCAGGGTCACGCGCTCGACGTCGAGACGCGCCAGGAGCTCCGGCGTGAAGTGGAGCCCGGCGGTCGGCGCGGCGGCGGATCCCGCCTCGTCCGCGTACACCGTCTGGTACCGGTCGGGATCCGCGAGCGGCGCCGTGATGTAGGGCGGCAGCGGCGTCTCCCCCTCCGGCTCGCCGTCGAGCCTGACGCGCCAGCGTCCGTCGCCGAGGGAGACGAGGAGCTCGACCGGGCCGAGCCGCTCGCCCGGCCGGAGGCGGCGCGACGGACGCGCGAGCGCCTCCCACTCGTCTCCGGCAACGCGCTCGACGAGCAGGATCTCGACCGTCCCGCCGCTCGCGCGGCGCAGGCGGAGCCGAGCCGGCACCACGCGCGTGTCGTTCACGACCACGAGCGCCTCGCCCATCGCCTGCTCGAGATCCTCGAACCGGCGGTGCTCGACCGCCCCGGACGACCGATCGAGCACGAGAAGGCGCGACCCGTCCCGCCGCTCGGCCGGATGCTGCGCGATCAGCTCGGGCGGCAGGGCGTAGTCGAGCTCGTCGGCCCTCACCGCGGCGACGGGAAGGGCCTGCTCGAACGGCGTTCAGGGCTCATCCGACGGCCAGAGTAGCCTTGCAGACCATGGACGAAGACGCACGCGAACGCGCCGCCGAGCGGATCGCAGAGGCGCGCCACGGACGCTTCGAGGCCGCACGGCTCGAGGCGGCGCTGGAACGGTCGCGCGCGCGGATCGACGCCCTCGCGGCCGCAGCCGAGGAGCTCGAGCAGGGGTTGCCCGACCGCGTCGGCGACGCCGTGCAGGAAGGGCTGAAGCGCGAGATGCAGGCCGCGGGCAAGAACCTCGCCGAGATCCGCGGCCTTCTCAACCGGACGATCCGGCGGCTCGAGGCGATCGAGCAGGAGCTCGTCGCCGAGCGGAACGCCCGCATCGACGACCTCGAGGTCCTCGTCGACCTCGTCTCCTCGGGCTGGGCCGGCGTCGACGAGCGCCTGCGCCGGATCGAGGAGCGCGGCAGCCACGCGAGCGGCGCGATCGTGCCCCTCCTGCCGCTCGCCGAGCCGGTCGACGCGCTGGCGTCGTAGCTGCACTCGATCGTCCGCTACCACCCGCTCGTCGACGGAGAACACGCGGCTCGGGTGGCTCGCAACCGCTCCGGCGGATCGTGACCCTCAGCCGGTGACGGCCAGGATCGTCGCCGACGTCGCCGCCCAGGCCGCCACGGTGAGGAGGACCGGGACGTCGGTGACGAGCACCTGATCGGGCTCCTCCCCGGCGCCGCCCCGGTGGAGGAGCAGCAGGTAGCGGGCGACGCCGAAGACGACGAAGGGCACCGTTGCCACGAGCGCCACGGAGTCGCGCGCTGTGACGCTGTAGAGCGCATACGCCACGATCGTCGAGGCGGCGACGACCGCGATCAGCCGATCGAGGAGCGAGAGCGAGTACCCGGCGAGGACGGGCCGCCCCGGCGTCTCCTCGGCGCCGACGAGCACCAGCTCGCCGCGCCGCTTGCCGAGCGCGAGGAAGAGCGCGAGCAGGCCGGTGCACAGCAGGAGCCACGGGCTGATCCGCACGTCGACGGCGATCGCGCCCGCCCCGGCGCGCAACACGAAGAGACCGGCGATCGCGACCACGTCGACGAGGACGACGCGCTTCAGGACCAGGGTGTACGCCGCCTGCAGGGCAAGGAAGCCGAGGAGGAAGCCCAGGAAGGCCCAGCCGAGGACGACGGCAGGGGCGACCGCTGCCGCCGCGAGCGCTGCGGCCAACCTGAGGGCGACCGAGCGGGCGAGCGTCCCGGCCGCGACCGGGCGCCGGCACTTGAGCGGGTGGAGCCTGTCCTCGTGCGCGTCGCGCACGTCGTTGACGAGGTAGGCGGCGCTCGAGGCCGCGCAGAAGGCGGCGAACGCCGCGACCGCCGCGAGCCAGCGCGATCCGTCGCCGAGCTCGGCGGCGAAGACGATCCCGCCGAAGAGGAGCAGGTTCTTCGTCCACTGCTGCGGCCGGAGAGAGTAGAGCGCGCCCCGCGCGCCCCGCGCGCTCGACGCCTCGGCCAGCTCGAGCGCATGGGCAGGCGTGGCCACGCGGCATTGCTATCACACTGCCGTCACACAGGAGATGCCCGGACGCGGGCCCGGCTACCGGCCTCCACGGCGGCCGGCGTCGACCGGGGGCGCGCGCGTCTCCTCGGGCGGGCGCGCCCGCCGCTCCGCGGGCAGGACGATCCGGAACCGCGATCCGCTGCCGTTGTCGGACGCGAGCTCGATCGCTCCGCCGAGGGCGCGCGCGAGCTCCCGCGCGATCGCGAGCCCGAGCCCCGTGCCCTGGGTGTCGGCAGAGACGAAGGGGCTGAAGATGCGCTCGCGCACCTCTTCCGAGATCCCTGGACCGTCGTCGGCGACCTCGATCACGACGTCCCCGGCGGAGCGGGCGACGTCGAGCTCGATGGCGCCGCCGTCGGGCGTCCAGCGAAACGCGTTCTTGAGCAGGTTGGTGACGATCTGGAGGACACGGTCGCCGTCGGTCACGATCGTCGGCAGCTCGGAGCGCTGGACGAGCCGGTAGTCGATCGAGCGCCGCCGCGCCTCGTCGGCGAACGCGCCGTAGGCCTGCGCGACGAGGCGCTCGAGATCGACCTCCTCGGTCTGCACGGTGAACCGGTGGGCGCGCAGCTTCGCGAGGTCGAGCACGTCCCCGACCAGGCGCTCGAGCCGGACGGCCTCGGCAGCGACGACGTCGAGCGACGCGTGGACGAGCTCCGGATCGTCGATCAGCCCGTCGCGCAGGGCATCGACGTAGCCCCGGATCCCGGTGAGCGGCGTGCGAAGCTCGTGGGACACGCTCATCAGGAACTGGCGCTCGCGCTCCTCGGTCGCGGCGAGACGCGCAGCCATCTCGTTGAAGCGCTGGGAGAGCTTCGTGATCTCGTCCGCCCCGCGACCGTCCGAGACCCGGACGGCGTAGTTCCCGGCCGCGATCTCGTCGACGCCGCGGGAGAGGGCGAGCACCGGCGTCGTCAGGCGGCGCGAGAGCCAGATCGCGAGGCCGCCGGCGAGTGCCGCCCCGACGACGAACGCGAGCGCGAGCCTGCCGACGAGCGGCAGCCACTGGTCGCGCAGGTCGTTCGCCGGCTGCGCCACGATCATCGCCCCGATCGGGGCCGCCTCCAGCTCGAGCCGGACAGGATTGGAGGCGGCGAGGAAGGAGCGATCCTCGCCAGGGGGCGTGAACTCGAACGTCATCGTCCGCTCGAGGGTCGCCACCTCGGCCGGCACGGCCGACTCGGGCAGGATCGTGAGCCCCGACTCCTGGCCGGGAAAGAGTGGCGCCCCGAGGTAGAAGATCCGGTCGCCGGTCGCGGCCTCGAGGTTCGCGGGGACGAAGTCGGGCGCGTCCTTCCCCTCCTCCGCCGCGCGCAGCGCAGCGACGCGGTACAGCGTGGTCAGGCCGCGCGCCTCACGGGTCAGGACCTCGAAGGACTGATCGCGCGTGTACCCCTGGAACAGCCGGAGGGCGATCGCAGCCGCAAGCAGGCCCGCGATCGCGATCGCGAGCAGGAACAGGGCCGACAGCCGGAAGCGCAGCGACCCGGGCATACGGGAGGAAGAGTACAGCTGCAGGCCGGCGACGGCGGGCGCGGGGCGGGCGCGGCGCCGCTCAGGCCACGGTCGAGGCACGCTCGACGGCGACCTTGTAGCCAACGCCCCACACGGTCACGATCGGGGAGGCGTCGCCGAGCTTCCTCCGGATCTGCCGCACGTGAACGTCGACCGTCCGGGTGTCCCCGGCGAACGTGTAGCCCCACACGCGCTCGAGCAGCTGGTCACGCGTGAGGACGAGGCCACGGTGATCGAGCAGCTCCCAGAGGAGGTCGAACTCCTTCGGCGCGAGCTGGATCTCCTGGTCGCCGACATGGACCTCGCGACGACCCGCGTTGACGACAAGGTCGCCATGCCGGAGCTCCTCGCCCTCGTCGCGCCGCTTGTCGGGCGACGACCGGCGCAGCACGCTCTTGACGCGCGCGACGAGCTCGCGCGGGTTGAAGGGCTTCGTCAGGTAGTCGTCCGCGCCGACCTCGAGGCCGATGATCTTGTCGACGTCCTCGTCGCGCGCGGTCAGCATCAGGATCGGCACGTCCGAGCCCTTGCGGATCCGGCGGCAGATTTCGATCCCGTCCATGTCCGGGAGGTTGAGGTCGAGGATGATCAGCGACGGCGTCTCCGAGGCGAAGGCGCTCAGCGCCGACGTCCCCGTCGGGGCGACCTTGACCGCGTACCCGGCGTTCTTGAGGTAGAGCGAGACGAACGAGGCGATCGACTGCTCGTCCTCGACGATCAGGATGGTCTGGACGCCCACCGTCATCAGTTGCGGTTGCCGTCGCGCGTGTCGCCGCTCGGAGCCGGCGCGGAGGCCGCCGAGCTACCGTCCAGGACGCCGCCGAACCCGATCCTGACGGGCTCGCCGGGGCTCACCGGCCGCGGGACGTCGCCGACCCGGACGTCGCAGGTCGAGCCGGGGTCGGGCATGAGCTGGACGAGGCCGTCGCCGCGCGCCGAGATGCTCACGAAGCCGCGCATCGAGACGCGGTAGCGGCCACCGAGGAGGATCGCGGTGATCTCCCGGCCGGAGGTCGCGAACAACTTGCCGCGCGGGACGCCGCCGACGGTCGGGCTGAAGCCGTCCGACGGCGACTGATCGACGAAGGTGAGCGCACCCGGGGCAACGCGGATGTTGACATACCCGCGGCCACGGATCTGCATCGTCCCCTGGCAGCGCTCGATCGAGAGCGACTGGCCCGGCCTGTCCGCGGCGCCGCTCGGCGCAGCGACGACGAGCGCGGCGAGAGCCGCGGCGGCGGAGAGAACGAGGGCGGGGAGCGATGAGGTCAGATGCCGCATTCCTGGTAGCAGTATCGGCCTTCCCGGTGACCGCGCAATGTGTCAGCGGTAAAGGATTTGTAAGCGGTTGCGCGGGAGCGAAACCCGTCCGCTACCAGGAGATTCTACGCAGACGCGCTCGTGCGGCGTCTCGCAACCTCAGACAAGAAACCGTCGTTGTGAGACGCCGCACTCCCATGCGTGCTTCCAATAGTGCGGCCTCATGGCCGCTGGCGGTATCCGTCGAACTCGTGAGAGGCCCGCACTAGGCGGCGCGGACCTGCTCCGCACGGAGCGCCAGGAGCTCGATCAGATCCGCGGTCGGCTGGAACGGATCGGCGATCGTTCCGGCCTCGCCGATCGCGGCGACGATGGCGCCGCCGGTCTCGACCACGGTCAGCTCGCCGTCCGGCCATGGCCGGCTCGCGAGGGCGGCGAGGCGTCGGATCGCGCCCTCGTCGCCGGGTGTCGCCGGCCGGATCACGATCGCGCCGCGCTCCCGGATCGTGCGGGCGAGGGCTGCCGGCCGTCGGTCGGCGGGGCGCTGGGCTTCCGTTCGTTCCATGCTCGGAGCATGCAGGACGCGTATCATCAGCTCCAGTCGATGATGTACTCGTTTCGATCACTCCATCTGATGGATCGACCGTGACGACGGCGACGGATCGCTGGGTCGGCCTCGAGCTCCGTCACCTGACGGCGCTCGACGCGGTCGCCCGCGAGGGCTCGTTCGGCCGCGCCGCCGACCGCCTCGGCTACACCCAGTCGGCC
>VGCB01000034.1 GCA_016870235.1 Actinomycetota bacterium
TCTCGCGCGTCTGGTACGTCGGTCCCTCACCCCACCGGACGCGCGAGAACACGGCCGGGCAGGCAATCAACGTTAGCTGCCGCAGGCGCGCGCGTCCGCTGGGTGTAGGACCGACGAAGCAGACGCGCGCGCCCCCGGATCCTGAAGCAGGGGGACGGTCCCCCCTGACCCCCTCAGTGCGACTGCACGTGGTCGGGGGCTTCAGATGTCCTGCTGCCGTGCCGGTCCACGGCGTCTGCTGTACGCGTCTGGCTGAAGCCAGACGCGGGAGTCCCAGGGGGCAGTCCGCTTTTCTCCCCCGTCCGACTTCAGTCGGACGGCCCCGTGAACACCCGACGCCCCATCGACTCAGAACACGTGGAGGGGTTCCCAAGGGGAACCCCGTTCCCCTGGCTTCAGGAAACGAATCGTCTGATCCGAGCCCCAGCCCTACCCGAGCGGGGCCGTGTTTCCGCGCGTCTGGTACGTCGGTCCCTTCGCTCACCGGACGCGCGGAAACACGGCCAGGCATGCAATGTCACAGCGGCCCGACCGAACAGCCGCAGGCCTCGATCGCGGCTCTCACGGCCTCTACGACTTCCGCCGCATTCGGGCCGTCTCCGTGCACGCAGACGCTCTCGGCCTCGATCGGGACGAGCGTGCCGTCGATCGCCTCGACCTTCCCCTCGGTCAGCCAGTGCGTGATCTGCGAGCGAACGCGGTCGAGGTCGGTCTCCTCCTTGGAGCGCTGGAGGATGACCTCGCCCTTCGGCGAGTAGGGCAGGTCGACGTAGGCCTCGACGACGACGCGGATCCCCTGCTTGCGCGCCACGCGCGGGAGCGCCGCGTCGGTCGGGTCGGGCCAGTAGACGAGCGGCTCCGGCATCAGGTCGCGGATCGCCGCGCACACGCCCTCCGCGAGCGGCTCGTCCTCGCGGAGGATCGAGTAGAAGGCGCCGTGCGGCTTCACGTGGTGGAGCGGCAGCCCGGCGGCGTCGAGGAAGGCGCGGAGCGCACCCGTCTGGTACATGACGTACGCGTACCCGTCGTCCGGCGTGATCTTCATCGGCCGGCGGCCGAAGCCGAGCAGGTCGGGGAGGCCCGGGTGCGAGCCCACGGCGACCCCGGCGGCGGCGCAGCGCGCGACCGTCGAGCGCATTGTCAGCGGGTCGGACGCGTGGTAGCCGCAGGCGACGTTCGCGGTCGTGATCAACGGGATCAGCGCCTCGTCGTCGCCCATCACCCAGTTGCCGAAGCTCTCGCCGCAGTCGGAGTTGATGTCGACCGTCCGCACCACCGCTGCCCCCGTCATGCGGCCGTCGCGCCGGCGTCGCGGAGCGAGCGCTCGAGGAGTGCGAGGCCGGTCTCGAGCTCGGCGTCGGTGAGCGTCAGCGGCGGCAGGAAGCGGATCACGTTCGAGTAGAGGCCCGACGACATCAGCAGGAGCCCTTTGTCGAACGCAGACGCGATCGTCCGGCCGACGAGATCGGTGGCCGGCGCCTTCGTCTTCCGGTCGAGCACGAGCTCGATCGCGAGCATCGGCCCGAGCCCGCGGACGTCGCCGATCTCCGCGATCCGCGTCTGCAGGTCGTCGAGGCCGGCACGGAGCCTCTCGCCGAGCCGGCGCGCTCCGGCGAGCACCTCGGGCCGCGCCACCTCGTCGAGCACGACCGACGCAGCCGCGCACGCGACCGGATTGCCGCCGAACGTGCCGCCGAGGCCGCCGGGGCCGGGCGCGTCCATCACCTCGGCGCGGCCGGTGACGCCGGCGAGCGGCAGCCCGCCCCCGAGCGTCTTCCCGGAGACGACCAGGTCGGGCTCGACGTTGTACTGCTCGAGCGCCCACATCGTCCCGGTGCGCCCGCAACCGGTCTGGATCTCGTCGTCGACGTAGAGGATCCCGTGTCGCTCGCAGAGCTCCTTCAGGCGGCCGGGGAAGTCGGGCTCGATGACGACGAACCCGCCCTCGCCCTGGACGGGCTCGAGAACGGCGCAGGCGATGGTCTCCGGGTCGGCGTCGCTCTTGAAGCGACGCTCGATGTCGGCGATCGCGTCGTCGCTCGAGATGCCCCGGTACGGGTACGGCGCCGCCGCCCGGTACACCTCGGGCGCGTACGGCCCGAACCCCTTCCGGTAGACGAGCTTCGCGGTCATCGTCATCGTCAGGAGCGTGCGACCGTGGAAGCCGCGGTCGAAGACGAGGATGCCCGGCCGCCCGGTCGCGGCCCGCGCGATCTTGACGGCGTTCTCGACCGCCTCCGCGCCGGAGTTGACGAGCATGCTCTTGACCGGCCCCGAGATCGGCACCGACTCGTTGAGCTTGCGGCAGACCTCGACGTAGCTCTCGTACGAGCCGATCCCGATCTGCTGGTGCATGAAGCGGTCGACCTGCTCGTGAACGGCGGCGACGACTGCGTCGTTGCCGTGCCCGAGGTTCTGGCAGCCGATCCCGCCGACGAAGTCGAGGAACTCCCTGCCGTCGACGTCGACGACGCTCGCACCCTGGGCGCGGGCGACGACGAGCTTCGGGTTGGGGACGCCGCGCGCGACGATCGTGTTGCGCCGGGCGTGGAGTGCGTCTGCGGTGTTCGCGGCGGTGGACATCTACGACCTCCTGGCAGCGGCCGACGGGGTACGGGTCAGCGATGTTCGCGTCAGCGACTGATCACCGCCACTCCTGCGACGACCAGGGCGACGCCGATGACTCTCTGGGCGGTGATCCCCTCGTGGAGGAAGATCGCGGAGCCGACGAGGGTGACGATCGGATACGCCGACCCGACCGGGACGACGATCCCCGCGTCTCCCTTCGTCAAGGCGTAGAAGAGGAGGATCAGGGAGCCGGCGGCGCAGATCGCGGTCATCACGGCCCAGAAGCCGCCGCGCCCCAGGGGCAGTGTCGTCCCGTTGACGACCGCGAAGATGACGGCGAACACGGCATACACGATCGGCACCCAGAGGACGAGCTGGCGCCAGTCGATCGTCTCGAGCGCGAGCTTGATCGTGACGCCCGCCGCCCCGAGCAGGAGCGCGTACCCGACCGTCGGAACCACCCACCCGGCCATCGCCAACCGTCCTTTCATCGCGCCGGAGACATGTCGGCGGCCTCGGCCGGAGCGTCGGTCTGCGGCCTCGAGAGCACGACTGCCGGTCGGCCCCGACGGCGCCTGAGATCGCCGATCCAGGGGATCTCGCGCGTCCCCATGATCCCGGCCGGCCGGAAGATCATGGTGCCGAGGAGCGCGAGGGCCATCACGAGGTTCGCCGTCCCCGACGGCGGCTTCGCGTCGAAGAGCCCGTTGACCTCGAGCCGCTGGAAGGCGGTGAAGACGATCATCAGGAAGTACGTGCCGACGACGGCGCCGGTCACGCTCGCCATCCCGCCGACGACGAGCATCGCGATCGTCAGGAAGGTCATGTCGAAGTAGAAGTCGTACGGGCTGAACGTGACGAAGTAGTGCCCGTAGAGGGCGCCGGCGACGCCGCAGACGAAGCCGGAGAGGGTGAACGCGATGCCCCGCTCCCACGGCACCGAGACACCGACAGAGCGGGCCGCACGGTCGTTCTCGCGCGTCGACTGCAGACGGAGCCCGCGCCGCGAGAACTTGAAGACGTAGGCCGCCGCCACGAAGATCAGGCTCCAGAGGAGCAGCGCGAGCAGCGTCGTCGTCTGCGGGACGCCGATCATCGTGCTCGTGCCGCGCGTGATCGACGTCGTCTGGACGATGAACACGTTGACGACGACGAGGATCGCCAGGGTCCCGATGCCCGCCGCCACCCCGACCATGCGGACGATCGGGAACGCGCACACGCAGGCGACCGCCATCGCGAAGCCCGCGCCGGCGAGGGTGCCGAGGAAACCGGAGAAGAAGCCGGGGCCACGGAGAGGCCTCCCGTGTAGCGCGCGGCCGTCCGCGTCGGAAGCGTGTGATTGGTACCGGTGAAGCCCTTGTCGGAGTACGCGACGGTCGCACGGGAGCCGAGGAACAGCGACCCGTAGTTCCGGAGCCGGTCGTGGTACCAGTCGTCGTCGGCCGTGTGCACCTCGAGGTGCTCGGCCGCGACCTCGTCGGAGATCGCGACGGCCTCCTCGCGATCCCGAGCCAGGTAGGCAGCGCCGAAGTCGCGCCAGGCGGCCTCGGCCACCTCTCGCGTCCGCAGGAGCGGCAGCTGCCGGTCGATCTCGGCGAGCACGGCTTCGCCCATGGCTGCGTCGGTGGTGATCAGGGTCGCCGGCGACGTGGGGCCGTGCTCGGCCTGCCCGAGCAGGTCGGCGGCGACGAGCTCGACGTCGGCGGTCTCGTCGCAGATGACGCACACCTCCGACGGGCCGGCGAGGAGATCGATGCCGCAGCGGCCGTAAAGCTGGCGCTTCGCCTCGGCGACGTACGCGTTCCCCGCGCCGCAGAGGAGGTCGACCGGTCCCATGCCGTCGATCCCGAACGCCATCGCCGCGAGCGCCGGCACGCCGCCGAGCGCGTAGAGCTCGTCCGCGCCGCACACGTCGGCGGCCCAGACCATGGCGGGAAGCACGCCCTCCCCACCGGGCGCGGGCGGCGTGCACGCGACGATCCGGTCGACACCGGCGACGCGCGGCACGAGCACGGTCATTAGGGGCGAGGAGACGAGCGGGTAGCGGCCACCCGGCAGGTAGGAGCCGACGAACGCGACCGGAACCTGCCGCTGACCCGCGATCACTCCCTGCCGCACCTCGAGCTCGGCGTCGACGAGCGTCGACCGCTGAAACCGGGCAAACCGACGGACGGCCGCCATGCTCTCCTCGAACGCCGCGGCGAACCCGTCGTCGACACGACCGCGGGCAGCCGCGATCTCATCGTGGCCGACGCGGAAGCTGGGTGGATCCCAACCGTCGAGCGCCCGCGAGTAGTCGCGGACGGCGCCGAGGCCGTCCCGTTCGATCCGGAGCAGCATCTCCGAGACCGTGAGCGCAACCTCGTGATCTGCTCCCGCCGCCTGGCGGAGCGGGTGCTTGAGGAGAGTCCACCCTGCCATCGCTGCGGCACAGTATGGCGATGGAGGCGCTCGAGCACCGGTCGAGGCAGAAGATCCCCCTCTTCGAGACGGCTTCTTGTGCCACACTCCTGGGCATGGCTACCGACACGCGACTCTGGCATCCGTTCGCCGACATGGCGGCAGTCCGCTCCACCGAGCTGGTGATCGAGCGGGGAGAGGGGATCTGGCTCTACGACGACTCCGGCAACCGCTACCTCGACGGCACCGCGGCCCTCTGGTACGCGAACGTCGGCCACGGCCGCAAGGAGATCGCCGACGCGGTCGCGGCGCAGTTCGGGAAGATCGAGGCGTGGTCGATCTTCGGCGACACGGCGACGCCCGCCTCGACCGAGCTCGCCGACCGGTTGGTCGAGCTGGCGCCGATGGACGGCGGCCGCGTCTTCTTCGGGTCGGGCGGCGGCGACGGGATCGAGGCGGCTGCGAAGCTCGCGCGCCGGTACTTCGACGCGACGGGGAGCCCCGACCGGATCCACATCATCTCCCGCGAGAAGGCCTACCACGGGAGCCAGGCGTTCGGGACGAGCATCGGCGGGATCGCGCCGAACCGGGCCGGCATCGGCCCGCTCGTGCCCTCCACCTCGACGATCGCGTGGGACTCCGCCGACGCGCTGCGCGACGAGATCGCGAAGGTCGGCGCCGACCGCGTGGCGGCGTTCTTCATGGAGCCGGTGATCGGCGCCGGCGGCGTCTACCCGCCGCCGGACGGGTACGTCGAGGCGGTCGCCGAGATCTGCCGCGAGAACGGCGTCATCTTCGTCCTCGACGCCACGATCTGCGGCTTCGGTCGCGTCGGCACGTGGTTCGCGGCCGAGCGCTGGGGTGTCCGCCCCGACATGATCATCTTCGCGAAGGGCGTCACCAGCGGCTACCTGCCGCTCGGCGGCGTCGTCGTCTCCGACCGGATTGCGGAGCCCTTCTGGAACGAGCGCGGCAACATGTTCCGCCACGGCCAGACGTACGCCGGGCACGCGACGTGCTGCGCCGCCGGTCTCGCCAACATCGAGATCATGGAGCGCGACGGCCTCGTCGAGCGCGGGCAGACGCTGGAGAAGCCGCTCTACGACGCGGTCGCGTCGGTCGTCGACCATCCGCTCGTCGCGGGTATCCGCGGGGGCACGGGTCTGATGGCCGCCGTGGAGCTCTCACCGGAGCTCCTCGGAGCGCGTCCCGGCGCGGCGTTCGAGGCCTACAAGCTGGTCCGCGACGTCGGCTTGCTGATGACGCGGCCGATGCTCTCGTCGCTCGCGGTCTCGCCGCCGCTCACGATCACCGAGGCGGAGATCGAAGAGATCGGCGCCGGCTTCCGCGCCGGCCTCGACGCGCTCCTCGAGCGGGTCGAGCCGGAGCTGGCCGCGGCGACGGCGGCATAGCCGAACGCGAACGAAGAGCCGCTGCCCCGGGACCGACCCGTCGGCCCCGGGCCGCTGGCTCTCCGGACAGGCACCGGCGCCGCGACGAGGCCGGCTCAGCCTGGATCCACCGATTGGCGTGACCGCTCGATCATTCGACTGCGCGCGCCTGCCAGGGTCGTCAGGACGTGCGCGGGACAGGTCGGGAATGCTTCTGCCTTGTCGATCCTGTCCCGCGCGCGGAGCGCACCGCCTGGCGAGCCTGGCAGGATGCACCGCCCGCGCCAATCGGTGGATCCAGGCTCAGTCCCGTTCGAGGCGGGCAGCCGCGTCGCGGTAGACGTCGAGGTTCGCACGCGGCCCGATGCTGATGATCTGGACGCGTTCGGGCGCCTCCTCGTTCGGCAAGAGCGAAACACGATCCGATAGCCGGCCGGTCTGATCGACTCTTCGACGTCGAAGTACGTCTTGCGGCAGTCGCCGAGGTTCCCCACTCGTCTGTCATACGAGAGGGGCTGACTGACCGCGAACGGATCCTGGCGCAGACGCGGGAGCAGCGCGCGGATGGCTCGCAAGAGCGCGGGCGACAAGCGTGCCAGGTCATCTGCGACCTCGGGTCGCGCGACGACTGGAAGCATCAGTCGCTCAGGGACTTCCGCTCAGCCGCCTCGAGGATCGCCTCCAAGTCTTCGTCATCTGCAGGCTCGGAGAGGCGTCGTGCCGCTTCGAGCGCGGCGATCTCGTCGTCGAGCCGGTCGGCCAGGGCGAGGTACGTCTCGGCGGTGCGTGCGAGGAGCATGCGTCGCGCACGAAGCTGGTCGTCGAGGTTGCTCGGATCGTCCGATAGCGCATGCGCGGTCATGAGCCCACGGTAGCTCTGGTGTCGCGCTGCTGCCAGTGGCCGTTCTGGACATCGCGTCTATCCGTTCCCAGGGCACCAGAGGTCATCACCCAATCAGACGAGACGTCCGTAGTGGTCGTCACCGGCTTCCCTTCACCCGCAAGGCCCGCCGTGACCTTCGAGAGTCTCCGAGGAATCGTCGCATCTCATCCCGTGTTGTGAGTTCGACAACCTCGAGATGCCGGTGTCGCTCGATCGCTGCGTCGAGTCGCGGGCGACTATCCCGCGGGTAGTTCCATACCCACCGATAGAACGAGAGCTGGATTCTCTCCGGACAGCCGTCGGCCTGAGTCGCCTTGCCGTGATTCCTGACGGAACGCCATACCGCCGATGCAACACAAGCCAGGCGATGCCTGGCGATGATGATCACCGTGTCGGCCCGCGAGAATCGCTCGTCCAAGGTGCCGCCGTCGTTCCCGTCGACGATCCACCGATCCCGACGACCGCGATGCGCTCCATCCCGACGAGCTTGCCTGACACAGCTCCGGTGCGTACGACCGCTTCCCTCACACCGAAACCCACGAGTGCGGCATTGACCGCCGGTTGCGAAGACGGGCGCCGCCGCGTAGCGTCGGCCTGCCGCCGGCCGACAGGCGGCCGGCCGAAGCGAAGGAGCACCCATGGCGAAGAAGCTCGTCCTTCTCACGTACACGCCCCGCGAGCTCGACGAGGAGCAGTACGCGAAGTTCATCCGCGAGATCGACTACCCGAACTTCAGGCAGAACCCGCACATCATCGACTACACGTGCTGGCGGGTCACCGACGCCAAGCAGGGCACCGAGAGCTTCACGCACTTCGACCTGATGGCCGTCGACGACCACGCCAACTGGCCGGCGATCCTCGCTGACCCGCGCGTTCGCGGCAACGTCGAGCAGTGGACGCGCGACTGGTCGCGCTTCGGGCTCGACCACGCCGACCAGCCCTACGGGCCGGCACCGCGCAGGTTGCAGGGGTCGCGTAGACGGGGGATCGGTCAGGGCCGGGTAAGCGTCCGCTCGGACGATGTCGCGGTCTCACCGGCGGAGTTGCGGGCGACGGCGACGACCGTGATCGGGCGGCCGCGGACGAACCGGCCGGGCTCGACGAAGAGGCGAAACGGCGGCGCGTCGTCGCGACCGAGCGGCACCCAACCTCGAGTTCCCTCGGATCGGAAGAGGAACGTGACCGCGGCGGGATCCGCTCCCGGGACGTCCGCGCGGAGCGCGTAGAGGCCCGAGAGCCGGTCGAGCGCCGGCTGGCGCAGCGTGACAGCGGGCGGCGGCGGCTCCGGGAGCGGGTCGCGGGCGGCGAGCACGGTCGAGCCGAGCGCGGGAACGTCGACGGGAAGCCGGCCGTCGCGGCCTGCGACCGCGGACCCGCCTCCACCGGGGAAGAGGACGTCGAAGCGCATGCCCGGCGAGGAGGTGGGCACGCGGACACGACGCGGGCTCTCCGCGTTCCCGAAGGCGACGACGAGCTCGCGCCGGGCGGCGGTGTCGATGCGGCTGACGGCGAAGACGCCTTCAGCTCTGCCTTCGCCGGCGAAGCGCGTGATCTGTGGGCCCGTCCGCAGGCCCGGCTGCGTCGCGAGGAGGAGGGAGAGCGCACGGATCCGCCGGGCGATCGCCGCCCCGGGCCGGAACGAGGAGCCGGCGCCCGCCGGGCCCGTCCCGAGCCGGGGCTCCGTCCGCCAGGCCTGGACCTGCGTCGGGAACATGCTCTGGCGCGCGGCCTTGTCCCTTCCGTCGCCGCTTCCCGTCATCCCCACCTCGTCGCCGTAGTAGACAGCCGGCGCACCCCGGAGGAGCAAGAGGAGCTCGTGCGCGAGGAGGCTGCGGCGGAGCGCCGCCGCCCGGTCTCCCCCCGCCGCCTGCAGCAGCGTGTGACCGACGCGACCCATGTCGTGGTTGCCGAGGAAGGTGACGAGCTCGTGCGCCGATGACGCGCCGGTCGTGTAGAGGTCGTCCTGGTCGAAGAGCCCGGCGAGGTCGGAGGCCGTGCCGACCCCGGCGGCGAACGGGACGACAGTTGCCTGGAACGAGAAGTCGAGGACGCTGCGCACGCCGAGCCGGCGCACGGCCGCAGCCGTCGCGCTCTGGTCGTACACCTCGCCGAACGTCGCGAACTCGCGGACACCCTCGACGCGGGCGGCACGACGGATCGCCGGGAGGAAGGTGCGCCAGAAGTCCGGGTCGACATGGCGGAGCGTGTCGAGCCGGAAGCCGTCGAGGCGGAAGTCGCGGATCCAGGAGCTCCAGAGCTCGACCTGGCCGCGGACGACCTCGGGGCGCTCGGTGAAGAGGTCGTCGAGGCCGTAGAAGTCGCCGAAGGTGACGCTCTCGCCCTGGAAGGTGGAGTCGCCGCGGTTGTGGTAGTTGCGCAGGTCGTTGAGCCACGCAGGCCTCTTCACGTCCCGATCCGCAGCGGCGACGACGGGGAGGTACGGGAACGTCCGCCGGTCGGGCGCGAGCTCGGGGAAGTCCTCCGAGCCGGCGACGACGGCGGGATCGAACGTCTCGCCGCCGGCCGACCGGTACGGCCTCGTCGCCTGCTCGACGTACGGAGCTCCCGCCTCGCCGCCGCGATAGGAGATCACGTCGCCCGTGTGATTGACGACGACGTCGAGGAACACGCGCAGCCCGAGCGCGTGTGCGCGGTCGACGAGGCGCCGGAGGTCTGCGCGCGTGCCGAAGTGGCGGTCCACGTCCGTGAAGTCGACGCCCCAGTAGCCGTGATAGCCGGCGCTCGTCCCCTGGACCGTCCGCTGTCCGACGGGCGGCGTGATCCAGACCGCATCGAACCCGAGCCGACGGATGTACGTCAGCCTCCGCGTCAGGCCGGCGAGATCGCCGCCGTGGAAGAACCCGGGGTCGGCCGGGTCGAAGCCCGTCATCTCGCGCGATCCGGTGAGGCCGCCGCGATCGTTCCGCCGATCGCCGTTCGCGAAGCGATCGATCATCGCCATGTAGATCCGCCGGCCGGCGAGCGGCTCCGGAGCCGACGCTCGAGCAGCCGCAGACGCCCCGTCGACGGGCGAGCCGTCCGCCGTGGCGGCCGCGCCGAGGAGCGCGAGGGCGGCCACGGCCCCCGCCGCGAGGAGCGGCTGCCGCGACAGGGACGTCCACGATCCGCGCGCCCACCCGGATCTCCAGCCGTGCATGATCCTTGCATGTTCCTGAAATCCCGGTCTTCGTCGTCATGGGCCTGCTCGTGCTGTATCCGCTCGCACGGGGCGTCTACTACAGCTTCACCGACGCGAACCAGTACAACGCGCTCAACCCGCTCCAGCCCTCCACGTACAAGTGGGTCGGGCTCGACAACTACACCCAGATCCTCGGCAGTCAGGAGTTCCGGAGCGTCCTCGGCTTCACCGCAGCTTGGACGTTCGTCAACGTCTTCTTCCACTTCACGATCGGGCTCGCGCTGGCGCTCGCCCTCAACCGGACACTGCGGTTCCGCGGGTGGTACCGGATGCTCCTGCTCGTGCCGTGGGCGGTGCCGTCGTTCATCTCCGCCTTCGCCTGGCGGTTCATGTTCAACAACCCGTACGGGTTCCTCGACCAGTTCCTGATGAAGCTCGGCTGGGACGTCCCGCCCGCGTTCCTCGGCGACCCGACGTGGGCGAAGGTGGCGGTGATCATGACGAACGTCTGGCTCGGCGTGCCGTTCATGATGGTCGCGCTCCTCGGCGGGCTGCAGGCGATCGACTCCGACCTGCTCGACGCCGCCTCCGTCGACGGCGCGAACGC
>VGCB01000035.1 GCA_016870235.1 Actinomycetota bacterium
CAACTTGGCGATCTCACCTACCTCGAACACACGAAGCAGACCCTCGACGAGTTTGCTCGTGAGTGGTGGGAGCGGTACGCCACGACAGAGCTGGCTCCGAGGACACAGAAGCTCTACGCCCAACTGTGGGATCGACACATTCTCCCTCGCCTCGGCACCCAGCAGCTCCGGCAGCTGACACCGAACCTCGTCGCCGGATTCCAGGAGGATCTCCGCATTGCCGGCGTCGGTGAGCCGACGATCCGCAAAGCACTTGCCCTCCTCCAGTCCGTCTGCCGTGAGGCAGTCACCTGGGGCCGGATCACAGCGAACCCGGTCAAGCCGGTCAAGAAGCGATCACAACACCGCACGCGGAGCGTTCGACCGCTGATGCCTGAGGCAGTCGAGCGGCTGCGGCTTTACACATCCTCCGAAAGGGACGCGACGCTCATCTCACTGCTTGCCTACGCCGGACTTCGCCCCAGCGAAGCTCTTGCGCTCACATGGGCGGACATGGGCGAACGCACGATTCTCGTCGAGCGGGCTCTGTCTCTCGGTGAGATCAAGGAAACCAAGACCAGGTCGACACGCACCGTAAAGATGACCGGCAGCCTCAAGGCTGATCTGCACAAGCTGAAGATCCTGAACGGGATCCCGAACCAGGACACCCCGATCATTCCTGCGCACGACGGCGGCTATTGGGGTGACGACGACTGGCGCAATTGGCGCCGGCGAGTGTTCCAGCCCGCTGCCAAGGCGAGCGGGCTCGACGGGATCCGGCCGTACGACTTGCGGCACTCATTCGTGTCGCTGCTGATCGCCGAAGGACGCAGCATCGTCGAGATCGCCCGGCAGGCCGGCCACTCGCCGACCATGACCCTCAACACCTACGGCCACGTCTTCGACGAGCACGACGGCGGCCTGGGCCGCCCTGCCGAAGAGGTCATCCGCGACGCCCGCATCAAGACCAAGCGGGAACTCCGTGCACCCTCCGTGCACCCTCGAACCGACCCAGTTGGCTCAGAAGGCGACGAAGCTCTGCACTTTGCAGAGCTTTTGTAGAGCCCTCTGACGGACTCGAACCGTCGACCCCCTCCTTACCATGGAGGTGCTCTACCGACTGAGCTAAGAGGGCGAGGACATCAGTGTAGCCGGGACTCCGTCGGGCGATCGACCGCTGAGCGGCCAAGCGCCGCGGGTCGAGCAGGCACACTCCCGGCCGGCATGACGGCCCTTCGCGCGATCCGGAACCAGCTCGACACGATCGGCGTGCGCGGCATGGTCTCGCTCGCGCTGCGGCATCGCCGCGGGCGCCCGGTCGGGATCTGGCCGACAGTCGAGGCGGCGCTCGCCGGGAAGCGCGGGCTCGAGATCGGCGGGCCGAGCGCCGTCTTCCGTCAGCGCGACCTCGTCCCCGTGTACGGCGTGCTCGCGGGGCTCGACAACTGCCAGTTCGCGAGCGACACCATGTGGCACGGCTCGCAGAGCGACCGCAGCCCGTTTCACTGGAGCCACGGGAAGCCGCCGGGGACGCACTTCGTGCTCGACGGCACCGAGCTCGCGCCGATCGCCGACGGCGCGTACGACGTCGTCCTCTCCTCCCATGCGCTCGAGCACATCGCGAACCCGTTGCGGGCGCTCGCGGAATGGGCGCGCGTGGTCGGGCCGGAGGGCCACGTGCTGCTCGTCGTGCCGCACGCGGAGACGACGATCGACCGGCACCGGTCGGTGACGACGCTCGAGCACCTCGTCGACGACCTCCGACGCGGCACGACGGAGGACGACCTCACGCATCTGGACGAGTTCGTCGCGCTCGCCGACTGGTGGCTCGAGCCGACCGGGACGACCCGCGACGACTTCGTACGCCGCCAGGCGCAGTTCGTCGCGGAGCGGGCGATCCACCACCACGTGTTCGACACCCGCCTCCTCGTGCGGCTGCTCGACCGCGCCGGCTTCGGGCTCGTGGCCGTCGAGGCGGCGCTTCCCTTTCACGCGATCGCCCTCGCGCGGGTCTCCGGCGCCGGCGGCAACGGCGCGTTCCTGGAGCCGGACGCGGAGTGGTCGCGGCGGAGCTGCTTCCGCCGCGACCGGGTCGCGACCTGATCAGAGGAGCGCGTCGATCTGGCCGGCCGCGAGCCGCATCCCCTCCTCCATGCCCATCGCGGCCAGCTGCTCGAGCGCCTCGAGGCTCGGGAACCGCGACAGCGTCGTCATCGTCGTGCCGCCGTCGGGCCGTGCGACGAGCGTGACCGTGATCTCGACCGTCGGCATCTCCGGGTTCGGCGCACCTGCCTCGTCGGCGAAGCCGTCCTCGAAGACGAGCCGCGTCGGCGCGTCCACCTCGACCAACCGCCACCAACCTCCGTGGCGGTCACCCTCGGGGCCGGTCATCACGTAGGCGACGCGGCCGCCGGGCCGGAGGTCGTGATCGACCACGGTCGCCGGATAGGTCGGCGGGCCCCACCAGCGCTCGAGCTTCCGCGGGTCGGCCCACACCTGCCAGACCGCCTCGACCGGGGCGTCGAAGTCGGCGGTGAGGGTCAGGGTCAGCGCCTGCGGGTCCTTGACGATGCTCGTCACGGTCATCGGTCTGCTCCTCGGTCGGGGTCGGCGAGAACGGCTTCGATCCGGTCGACGCGGTCGCGCCAGACGACCTCGAGCTCGTCGAGCAGCCGCCGTGCGCGACGAATCGCCTCCGCGTTCCCGCGTACGAGCCGCTCGCGCCCGCGCCGCTCCTTCGTCACGAGCTCGGCACGCTCGAGCACCGCGACGTGCTTCTGGATCGCGGCGAAGCTGACCGGATAGTGTCGTGCGAGGCCGGAGACGGTGACGTCGGCGCGAAGCACGCGCGCGAGGATGTCGCGGCGGGTCGCGTCGGCCAGCGCCTGGAAGACGCGATCCGCATGCCCGGCCTCGAGACAACATACAACCATCTAGTTGTATGTTATGGCTTCGAGGAGGACGCCAACGCCTCGCGTCGTGGACGCGCCTCGCTATAACTGGCGCATGGCCGTCGCCACCGGCGAGCGCCGCATCGTCACCGTGCTGTTCGCCGACATCGTCGGATCGACCGCAATTGCGGAGCAACTCGGCCCGGAGCGCTCGAAGCTCGTCGTCGACGAGGTTCTGCGACTCATCGGCGCCGAGGTCGAGCGCTTCGACGGAACCGTCGCGCAGCTCGTCGGCGACGAGCTGTACGCGGTCTTCGGCGCGCCGAGGTCGCACGAGGACGACTCCGAGCGCGCCGTCCTCGCGGCTCTCGCGATTCAGGGCGCGGTCGCCCGCTACGCGGAGGAGGTGGGAGAGGCCTACGGCATCGCGCTCTCCGTGCGCGTTGCCGTCAACACCGGGCCGGTCGTCATCCAGCCTGAGAGCGACGACCCGTACAACGCGCTCGGGGAGACGGTGAACGTCGC
This sequence comes from Actinomycetota bacterium, assembly GCA_016870235.1. Next base: position 3,396 of record VGCB01000035.1, read on the forward strand.
CTCCCGGATCCAGGAGGTCGCAGACGCCGGGGAGGTCGTCGTCGGCCCGGCGACACGGCTCCAGGTCGCAAGCTTCTTCGAGCTCGAACCGCTCGGCGCGCGCGAGCTGAAGGGCGTCTCCGAGCGGGTCGACGTGTTTCGCGTCGTCGGCGCGGGCGGTCCTGTTGCGGTTCCGCCTGCGGGGCCGCTCGTCGGTCGCGACTTCGAGCAGAGTGTCCTCGAGCGCGCGCTCGAGGGCGTCGCCGAGGGCCGCGGCGTCGTCGTCGCCGTCATCGGGGAGCCCGGCATCGGCAAGACGCGCCTCGTCGCCGAGGCGCGGGCGCGCTTCGACGACCGTGTCCGCTTCGTCGAAGGACGAGCGGTGTCGTACGCGCAGGGCTTCGCCTACTACGTCATCCGCGAGCTCCTGCGGGACTGGCTCGGCGCCACCGCTGCAACCCCGGAGGCGCGCGTTCGCCTCGAGCTGAAGGCCGCGCTCGCCGGTTCGCTCGGTGGGGACGCCGACTCCTCGTACCCGTTCGTCGGCAGTCTCCTCGGCATCGCGCTCGAGCCGGACGCCCAGCAGCGCCTGCGCGAGCTGAGCCGCGAGTCGGTCCAGACCCGGACGTTCGAGGTCGTCGCGGAGCTCGTGTGCGAGCTCGCGGCCGACCGCCCGCTCTGTCTCGTGCTCGACGACCTCCACTGGGCGGACGAGTCCTCGCTCGACCTGCTCGAGCGCTTGCTCGGCGTCACCGACACCGCCGCCGTGGCCCTCGTCCTCCTCCATCGGACGGAGCGCGAGCACCGTTCGTGGGCTCTCGGCGAGTTCGCCCGACAGCGCTTCCCGCATCGCTATCGCGAGATCGAGCTGCGACCGCTTCCGAACGACGCGAGCCGCACGCTGGCGACGGCGTTCTCCGGCGCCGAGCTGCCCGACCGCGTCCTGGACCTCCTGACGGAGCGCGCGGGCGGCAATCCGCTCTTCCTCGAGGAGGCGCTGCGGGACCTCGTCGAGCGCGGCGCTCTCGAGCGTCGCAACGGGCGCTACGAGCTCGCGGCCGGCGTCGTCGACCTCGTCGTCCCGGCAGTCGTGCAGGGCACGCTGCAGGCCCGTCTCGACCGTCTCGACCCCGAGAGCCGTCAATTGCTTTCCATCGCCGCGGTCGCCGGGCGCACGTTCGTGCTTCCCCTGCTCGAGGAGCTGATGCCGGCCGCCGTCGTGACGACCGCGCTGTCAGAGCTGCAGCGGCTCGACCTCGTCGTCGAGGTGCGGCGCCGGCCCGTCCCCGAGTACCGCTTCCGCCACGGCCTCGTTCAGGAGGCAGCGTACGCCAGCCTCGTCGAGCAGCGTCGACGGCGGCTCCACCTCGAGGTCGGGGTGGCGCTCGAGCGCCTGACGGCCGAGGCCCCGGAGCGTGACTACGCAGAGCTCGCGCGGCACTTCGCCGAGGCCGACGACGCCGAGCGGGCCGCCGACTACCTCGTCAGGGCCGGCGACGCCGCCCGGGCCGTCTTCGCCGATCAGGAGGCTGTTGCGCACTACGAGGCCGCCGGCCGCTTCCTGGCGCGGATCGGCGAGGACGCCCGGATGCGGGAGACGCTGTTCAAGATCGCGCTCGCCCGGCACCTGGCGTCCGACTACGCGCGGGCCGAGGACGCGTACGACGAGGCGTTCTGCTGCAGCATCGACGAGCCGACGCAGCTCCCCGCCACGGAGCGGCTGGAGACGGCGATGGGACCCATCGCCGATCACGTCCTCGTGCCCGGGCACGTCTACTCGACGGAGACGACCGGTATCGCGGCGCACCTCTTCCGCGGGCTGCTCGCGGTCGACGCGGACATGAACGTCGTCCCCTCCCTCGCCGACAACATGCGGGTCTCCGCCGATGGGCGCGAGTACCTGTTCCGGCTGCGCGAAGGCATCCGCTGGAGCGACGGGCACCTGGTCACCGCCGAGGACTTCGCCTGGACGTGGGAGAGGATGCGGGCCGAGGGCGCCGTCACGGCCTTCCTCCTCGAGGGTGTCGAGGCGCGCGCCCTCGACGAGCGGACACTCGAGGTCCGCGTCGACCGGCCCCGCCCCTCCTTCCCGTATGCGCTCGCCTCGGTCTGGTCCTTCCCGTGGCCGAAGCACGAGTGGGATCGGCTCGGGCCGGACTGGTGCCGTGCCGAGCCGCTCGTGAGCAACGGTCCGTACGTGCTCGTCGAGCGACGCCCCGAACGGCTCGTCCTCGAGGCCAATCCGCACTATCGGGGCCGACGCGGCAACATCCGCGAGATCGCGATCGCAACCGACCCGCACGCCGGCGACGAGTTGTTCGACCTGTGGCGGGAGGGCCGGTACGACGTGCTCGCGGTCAACAGGCCGGTGGACGGCGTCGCCGACACGGAGCCCGAGCCGTTCTCGGAGCTCGGCCTCACGTTCGTCGGCTTCAACGCCAGCATGGAGCCGTTCAGCAGCGAGGCCGTCCGTCGGGCGGTCGCCCACGCCCTCGACGCGGCGGAGGTCGCCGTCGCCCTCGGTACGTCGTCGACGCCGGCGGTGCGCGGGGGCGCGATCCCTCCGGCGATGCCAGGTCACTCCACGCGCGTACGGATTCCGTACGATCTCGAGTAGGCGCGCCGGCTTCTCGCGGAGGCCGGGTGTCCGGAGGGGCGTGGGTTGCCTCCCTTGACGCTCCTCTCTCACACCGCAATGCGCGTCGAGCCGATCGCGGCGGCGCTCCGCAGCCTGGGAGCAGCAGTCGACGTTCGCGAGACCGGCGACACGATACTGCCGGAGGACGTCGCCCGAGTGCACGTGTGGGTCTCGGGATGGATTGCCGACTACCCGGATCCGGAGGGCCTCTTCCACGGGCTCTTCGAGAGCGGCTGGCCGCTCCTGCGCGACCCCGACGCCCTCGACCTGCTCGAGCGCTCGAGGCACGAGCGAGACCCGGAGGCGCGGATGGAGACCTTCCACGAGATCGACCGTCTCTGGGTCGGCGAGCGCGCCGCGATCGTCCCGATCCTCTACCATCGCTCGCTGCTTCTCCGGCGTCCCTGGGTCGACGGCGTGTGGGCGAATCCCATGTGGGGCCTCGTCCTGGACTCGGCCACCGTGCACCGATCCGTCTGACGCGAACCCGCGCGCCGCGCTTCCTGTCGGGTCAGGAGGATCCCGATCGTCCGGCGTCGCTCGTCGCCGCGCTACGCGGGGAGGGCGCCTCGGAGGAAGCGGAGGAGGTTTCCGGCCAGGACGCGCTCGAGGACGTCGCCTTCGAGACCGCGGCGTCGGAGGCCGGCCACGAGCTGCGGGAAGTCCTCGGGCCCGCCGAGGCCGTCGATCGCCGCGTCCGGTGGGAGGGCCGTGTCCATGAGCGCGTCGGGCGGCGGCCTCCAGCCGAGCGCGCGGGCGATCTGCCGGCCGAAGTCCGAGCCCGAGGCGACGTGCTCGGTGCCCATCACGGCGAGCGCGTGCTCGACGTGGTCGACGACGCGATCGATGGTCGGGCGCTCCGGATCGATCCCGAGCGGGTGCTGCATGACGCCGAGAACGCCGCCCGCCTCCGCGAGCGCGCGGAGCTGCTCGTCGCCGAGGTTCCGCGGATGGTCGTAGACAGCCCGGCAGCCTGCGTGGCTGCACAGGATCGGTGAGCCGGCCGCGCGCTCGAGGACGTCCCAGAACGTGCGCTCGGAGGCATGGGCGAGGTCGATCGCGACGCCGAGCTTGACGCACAGGTCGACGAGCCTGCGGCCGAGCTCGCTGAGCCCGCCGCCGCCGCGCTCGCCGGCGCCGTCCGCGAACGGGTTCCGCCGGTTCCAGGTGAGCCCGACCATCCGCACGCCGAGGGCCCAGAAGGTCTCGAGGAGCCACGGGTCGTTCCCGAGTGCCTCGGCGCCCTCGAGCGCGAGCAGGAGCCCGATCGGGCCGTCTCGTCCGGCGACGTCGAGATCCGCCTTGCGACGAACCGCGATCACCGCACCGGCGTGCAGGCGGAGCGTCCGCTCGAAGGCGGCCACCTGGGTCATCGCCGTCCGCAGCGCGCCCTCCGGCAGCACGTCCAGGTCGGCATAGAGCGCGCACACCTGGAGCGCGACGCCGCCCGCACGGAGGTTCGGCAGCCAGTGTGCGCCGAAGGGGTCGTCCTCGCCGCGGCGGAAGCCGCGCACGACGAGCTCGGAGAGGAGATCGCTGTGCGCGTCGGCGATGCCGAGGCCGGGTGGGGCGCTGTGATCGCGGGTCACGCGGGGATTGTCCGTCAACGGGCGCCGGCCTGCGTCGTACCGCGAACACCGCGCTGCCGCGATTTGTAGGGTGGCCCGATGAACCGGCCGCTCCTTCTCCTCGGCGTGGCCGGCTTCGTCTCGGGGACGACGATCAGGCTCGCCGAGCCGTTGCTGCCGCGGGTCGCCGAGGACTTCGACGTCGGCGTCGGCCGGGCGAGCGTGCTGATCTGGGGCTTCGCGATCGCGTACGGGCTCTTTCAGCTCGTCCACGGGCCGCTCGGTGACCGGATCGGCAAGCTGCGCGCGATCACGATCGGCACGTTCGCAGCCGGGCTCGCGTGCGCGGTGTGCGCGACGGCAACGAGCCTGCCGGCGCTCGCGGCCTTCCGCTTCCTCTCCGGTGTCACGGCCGGCGCGGTGATCCCGCTCTCTCTCGCCTACGTCGGCGACACGGTCGCGTTCGGCGAGCGCCAGGCCGCCCTGGCGCGGTACCTGATCGGGACGCTCAGCGGTCAGGTGGCGGGGCCGCTCGTCGGCGGCATCCTCGGCGACGCCGTCGGCTGGCGCGTCACCTTCCTCGTGCCCGGGGTCGCCTTCGTCCTCATCGGCGTACTGCTGACGCCGACGGCGCGCCGGTCGCCGCGCCCCTCGCGCGACGGCGTCCCGCTCAACCCGCTGCCCGGCTACGCACGGCTCGTCCGGCATCGCCACGTCAGGGTCGTCCTCGGGGCGACGGCACTCGAGGGAGCGCTGTTCATGGGCATCTACGGGTACCTCGGCGCCTTCCTCCGGCACGAGTACGCCCTGAGCTACACCGCGATCGGGCTGGTCCTCGCGTCCTTCGGGTGCGGCGGGATCGCGTATGCGGCGGTGGCCAAGCCGCTGATCCGACGACTGGGACAGCCCGGGCTCGTGCTCGGCGGCGGCGCCGTCGTCGCGGGCGGCCTTCTCGTCGTCGCGCTCGCGCCGAGCTGGATCGCGTGCGTGCCGGCGCTCGCGCTCGTCGGCGTCGGCTTCTTCATGCTGCACACGACGCTGCAGACGCGCGCCACCGAGATGGCGCCCGAGACGCGCGGCGCGGCGGTCGCCGCCTTCGCCGCCTCGATCTTCTTCGGGCAGACCGTCGGGGTCGGCATCATCGCGGCGCTGCTCGACGGCGTCGGCTACCGCCCCCTGATCGCGGTCTCGGCGGGCGGGCTGCTCGTCCTTGCCACCTGGTTCCGCCTCCGCCTGCCGGAGCTCGAGCGCGCTCGTCTCGGTGGGCAGGCGTCAGCCCACGCGGAGAGGTGACCGGCCGCCCTGCGGCGTCCGCGATCGGCGGATATGCGCGACGACCTCGTCGTACTCGAGCGCGGGCGTGAACAGCCAGCCCTGACCGAGCCGGCAGCCGAGCGTGTCGAGGTAGTCCGCCTGCTCCGCCCGCTCGATCCCCTCCGCGACCACGGTCAGGTCGAGATCCGCGCAGAGCGAGACGAGCGCGCGCAGCAACCGCTCGTCGCGACTGGCCGTGCCGATCGCGTCGACGAACGGCTTCGCGATCTTCAGCAGGTCGACCGGGAGCCGGCCCAGGTAGCTGAGGGACGAGTACCCGGTGCCGAAGTCGTCGAGCGCGACGCGGATCCCCTGCGAGCGGAGCGCCTCCAGCCGCTCCACCGCGCCCTCCGGGTCGGAGAGGAGAAGGGACTCGGTGATCTCGACGATGAGACCGTCCGAGCTGAGGCCGGCGGCAGCCGTCGCCTGGCTGATGAACGCGGGCAGATCCGTCTCCGCGAGCTCCCGCGCCGAGAGGTTGACGGTGACGAAGAAGCCCGGCAGTTCGAGGTCCCGCCGGATCGCCACGCAGGTCTCCGCCGCCCGCGCGATCGCCCAGCGTCCGAGCTCGACGATCAGCCCCGCCTCCTCGGCGACCGGAATGAAGTCCATCGGCATCACGAGCCCGCGCGTCGGGTGATTCCACCGGATCAGCGCCTCGGCGCCGATCGTCGCGCGCACCGGCAGCTCGACGATCGGCTGATAGAAGAGGTCGAGGCCACCGTCGGCGATCGCCCTCCGCAGGTCGGAGCGGATCGCGAGGCGGTCGCGCGAGCGGCTCGAGAGCTCGTCCGAGTACTGCTCGTGACCGCCCTTGCCGCGGGACTTGACCGCGTACATGGCGAGGTCCGCCCGCTGGATCAGGACATCCGCGTCGATTCCCGGCGTGCTCGTCGCCGTCCCGACGCTGACGGTGACCTCGAACTCACGGCCGGCGATGGTGACCGGCTCCCGGAACACCTCGAGCAGCTTCGAGACGATCCGTTGGGCTGCCCGCTCGCCGTGATCCTCGACGAGGATCGCGAACTCGTCGCCGCCGACGCGTGCGACCGTGTCGCCCGCCCGCACCGACCGGAGCATGCGCTCCGCCGTCAGCCGGATCAGCTCGTCGCCGGCTGCGTGGCCGAGGTCGTCGTTGACGTCCTTGAAGTCGTCGACGTCGAGGTACACGATCGCGACGGTCTCCTCGCGGCGCCGGGCGAGGGCGTGCTCGAGGCGATCGCGGAAGAGGGCGCGGTTCGCGAGGCCGGTGAGCGAGTCGTGGAACGCTTGGAAGGCCAGCTGGCTCTCGAGCTCCTTCCGCTCGGTGATGTCGACCATGAACCCGCGGCTCACGCGCCGGCCCCCGGCATCGGAGACGACGACCGCGTCGTCGAGGAACCACTTCCAGCGGCCGTCACGCGTGAGCAGCCGGTACTCCGTCCGCGTCGGCCGGCCTGACTCGATGTGTGCCTGGAACGCGGCTTCGTTGCGTTCCCGATCGTCGGGGTGGATGAGCCTGTCCCACATCCCTCCCTCGGCGAGCCAGTCCTCGACGGGGTAGCCGAGGAGCTTCTCGAGCTGCGGGCTCGCATAGACGGTCGGTGCCCCCTCCTCGTCGAGGAGGACCGCGTAGGTGACGAGAGGGAGGGTCTCGATGAGCTGCCGGTACTCCTCCTCCCGGGCGAGCCGGCGACCGAGCTCCTCCTGGAGCTCGACCTCGAGCCGGTCCCGTTCCCGCCGCAGCCTGCGCCCGAAGAGCGACCGGATGCGGTACACGAACACGGCGATCCCGACGACCGCGATCATCCAGGAGATCCCGCCGGCGATCGTTCCCCAATCGGGCTTCAGCGAGAGCGCGATCGAGCCGCCGACGAGGATCGCCGCGAGCTGCACTGCGAGGCCGCGCGCCGACACGAGCAGCGCGAACATCGTCGCCATCCACCCGTAGAACGGCACGTAGGCGTGGAGTGCCCCCGTTTTGGTGGACATCTGAGCGCTTGGTCGGCAGTGTCCGGCTGGGCGGGAAGGATGGGCCGCTCTGCCAAGGGGTTGGAACCATCGGAGGCCGTATCCGCCGGAGTTTCGGCGTG
>VGCB01000036.1 GCA_016870235.1 Actinomycetota bacterium
CCTGGCCGCGAGCCAGCGGTTCGAGGACGCGGCCCGGCTCCGCGACAGGGTCGCCGCGCTCGAGGAGGTCGTCGCGGCCGTCGCGCGCCTCGACCGCCTCCGGCAACTACGGGCGTGCCTCCTCGTCCCTGCCCTCGAGCCCGGCTTCACGCAGGCGTTCTTCGTCGTCAACGGGCGCGTCGCCGCCCGTCGCCCGATCCCGCCCGGCGGCGGCGCGATCTCGGAGGCGCTGGCGGGGCTCGCCGACGCGCTCGCCTGCGAGCCATCGCTTGCTCCGGAGCACGCGGACGAGCTCCTTCTCGTCGACCAGGTGATGCGACGGCCGCCGCCCGAGCTCCGCGTCTGCCCCCTCGACGCCCATGCGATCGCCGGTGCCTGTTCGCTCGCTGCTTGACCTGGCCGTCCGGCACGGCTTCGTGCCGCTTGGCGATCCCGCCGCTTTCGTCGACAATGGACGGATGGGCGACATCGAGCCCCCGGTCGCCCCGTTCGCCCCGTTCGCCGATCGCCTCGCCGACGCCGTCGAGCGGAAGGGCAGTCAGCTCGTCGTCGGGCTCGATCCCGTCGTCGATCTCCTCCCGATCGAGCTCCGCGGCGAGTCCGTGCATGGTCGCTCGCTCGCCGCCGCGGCCGTCGAGCGGTTCTGCGTCGGGATCGTCGACTCGGTCGCGCCGCACGTGGTCGCGATCAAGCCGCAGGTCGCGTTCTTCGAGGCGCTCGGAGCGGACGGCTGGGGGGCGCTCGAGCGGGTCTGCCGGCACTGCCGTGACGCCGGCCTCCTCGTGATCGCCGACGCGAAGCGCGGCGACATCGGCTCCACCGCCCGCGCGTACGCCACCGCGTTCCTCGAGCCCGGAGCCGCCGGCGTGCCGCTCGCCGACGCGCTGACCGTCAACCCGTACCTCGGCCAGGACTCGCTCGATCCGTACCTCGCCGCCTGCAGGCGGCACGGCGCCGGGCTCTTCGTCCTCGTGCGCACGTCGAACGCGGGCGCCGCCGACATCCAGGACGCGGCGCTCTCCGACGGCAGGCCGCTCTGGCGGCACGTCGCCGACCTGGTGCGCACGTGGGGAGAGGACATCGTCGGCGAGTGCGGCCTCTCGTCCGTCGGGGCCGTCGTGGGAGCGACCGTGCCGCGCTTCATCGGCGACGCGCGCCGGGCGATGCCCCAGTCCGTGATCCTCCTGCCCGGCGTCGGCGCTCAGGGCGCGACGCCCGCCGACGTCGCTCGCGCGTTCACGAGCGGTCCGGCGAGCGCGGTCGTCAACGTCTCGCGCTCGGTCATCTACGCCTACCGGGAGCAGGAGGACGCCGACTGGCGCAGCGCGGCAGGGGCGGAGGCGGCGAGGCTGGCCGCCGAGATCCGCGCCGCATCGGGCTGGTGAGCCGGCGCCGAAGGCGTCCGGGGCGCCGCACTACGATCGGCGTTGTGCGATCGCGACTCCTGAGGATCCTCGTGCCGCTTGCCGTGCTCGCAGCGGCAGGCGTGGCGGCGGCCGCGCCGCCCGCCGTCGAGGCCGAGGCGTACCTCGTGATCGGCGATCCGGACGGCCGCGAGCTGCTGGCGCACGCTCCGGACGAGCGGCGTCCGGTCGCGTCGATCACGAAGCTGATGACCGTCCTCGTCGCGCTCGAACGGGCGAGCCTCGACGAGACGGTCGTCGTCCAGCCCGCGGCCGCGAGCATCGGCGAGTCGACCATCTTCCTCCAGACCGGCGACCGGATCCCGGTGCGCGACCTCGCGATCGCCGCGCTCGTCCCGAGCGCGAACGACGCCGCCACCGCGCTCGCCCTCCACGTCGGCAAGGGCTCGATCCGCCGCTTCGTCCTCCTGATGAACCGGAAGGCCCGGGAGCTCCAGATGACGCGCACGCGCTACGCGAACCCGCACGGCCTCGACCAGCCCGGTCACGTGTCGACCGCACGCGACTCGGTCACCCTCCTACGGGCGGCGCTCGAGAACCCGTTCATCCGCCGGTATGCGCACGCGGCGCGGGCGCAGATCGCGGGCGGACGCGAGGTGCTGACGACGGACGTCCTGCTCGGCCGCGTGCCGGGCATCGTCGGCGCGAAGACCGGGCACACCGACGGCGCGGGCTGGTCGCAGGTCGCCCTTGTCCGCCGCGGCGGCGTCCAGGTCGCTGCGGTCGTCCTCGGTGCCGCTACGAAGGAGACGAGGAACACGAGCCTCGCCGGGCTGCTCGAATGGGGCGTATCCACGTACGTGTCCGTCCGGGCCGTCGACGCCGCCCGCGTCTACGCCCGCGCCGAGGTGGGCTGGAGCAAGGATCCGGTGCTCATCCGCGCGCCGCGCACGCTCGTGCGGATCGTGTCGCTCGACGTTCCCCTTCGCGAGCGCGTCGTGGCGCCGCGCGTCCTGCCTCTGCCCGTCCGCAAGGGGCAGGAGGTGGGAGAGGTGCGCGTCTACGCGCGGGGACGGCTCGTCGCCCGGTCGCCGCTCCTCGCGGACCGTACGGTGACGCGGCCCGGCGTGCTCGGCCGCGTCGGGTGGTACGCGGGCCGCGCTGCGCACCACGTCGCCGGCATCTTCTCGTAGCCCGACCCGGCTCGGCCGCGGCCCTCTCCGCGTGGCGGTGGGGCGAGGGTGCGCCGGTAGCATCCGGGCGTGATCGTCACGGTCGCCGTGAACGCTGCGCTCGATCGGTCGGTGACGGTGCCCGGTCTCCAGCTCGGGATCCGGCACCGGGCGAGCTCCGTCCTCACCCAGGCCGGCGGCAAGGGGATCAACGTCGGCCGCGCGCTCAAGCGGCTCGAGATCCCGGTCGTCGTCACGGGCCTCGCGGGTGGACGCACGGGGACGCGCATCGTCGAGGAGCTGACGGACGAGGCGATCCTCAACGACTTCGTCCGGATCCGCGACGAGTCGCGCACGTCGACGGTGCTGGTCGACCCCGTCACCGGAGTCCAGACCGAGATCAACGAGTGGGGCCCGAAGGTGTCCGACACCGAGCTCTCGATCCTGATGGACAAGCTCCGCTACCTCTCGCGGGGCGTCGACGCGATCGTGCTCGCTGGCTCGCTGCCGCGCGGGGTCGAGGACCGGTTCTACGCCGACGCGCTCCGCGACCTCTCCCGCCGGGGCGTCCGCGTCGCCGTCGATGCCGAGGGCGAGCCTCTCCGGCTCGCGGTCGAGGCCGAGCCGTGGCTCGTCTCCCCCAACCAGCACGAGGCCGAGCAGCTCGTCGGGCAGGAGCTCCAGGAGGACGCCGACTTCGTGATGGCGCTCGATCAGATCGCGGAGATGGGCGCCCGGAACGTCCAGATCACGTACACGGGCGGCTGCTTCCTCCTCGTGCGCGAGGAGCGGTCGGTCCGGCGGTATCACGCGGTCGCTCCGCAGCTCGAGCCGGTGTCGGTGGTCGGCGCCGGCGACACGCTTCTCGCGCAGTACCTGGCCGCCTGGTCGGAGGGCGAGGACGCCGAGACCGCGCTCCGGCTCGCGGTCGCGGCGGGCGCCGCCTCCGTGCTCGAGGTGGGCGGCGGGCGCTTCGACCGGGCCGAGGCCCGTCGGCTCGCTCCGCTCGTCGACCTCGAAGAGATCGCGCTGACGCCCGGCGTCTGATCGCCGCCGAGACGCCCTGCAGTTTGCGTGAAAGCCCCGATTCCGGCGGCTCCGGCGCAGTGGATCATGCGCGCGAGAGGAGGATGCCGTGAAGCAGATCGTGGTCGCAACGGACGCGTCGACCGCGGCGCGCTCGGCGGTCGACGTCGGGATCGCGCTCGCCGGCTCGGTTGGAGCCGCGGTGAGGCTCGTGCACGTGTTGGCTCCCCCGGACTGGGAGGAGCGGGGAACGCCGCGCAGATCGCTCAGCCCGGAGGAGGAGCATGCGATCCACCGCGCGGAAGCCCATGCGGCGGAGCGCGGCGTCGCGCTCGAGGTGGAGCTCCTGCCGCTCGAGGGGAGCGCGGCGGAGACGATCGCCGGCCACGCCGGGCGTCTCGACGCCGACGTAATCGTGGTCGGCAGCCGCGGCCGCAGCGGTCTCGGCGTCGCCGTCCTCGGCAGCGTCGCGCAGGGCGTCGTCCACAACTCCCGGCGGCCGGTGCTCGTCGTCCCCGCCGGAGCGACGATGGGGTAGAGGCCCGGCACGAGGCCGGAAGCCGCCCTACGCGGCGCGGAGCACGACCTCGATCGACGTCCCGAAGCCGGGCGTCGTCGCGATCGAGAACGCGCCGTCGATCGAGTCCGTGCGGCGGCGCATGTTCCGGAGTCCCTGTCCCGCGGGCGTCAGCTCGCCGTCGAAGCCGGTGCCGTCGTCGCGGACGGTCAGCACCCGGCGGTTCCCCCGCGCCCGGAGGTCGACCCACACGCGGCGCGCGCTCGCGTGCTTGCGCGCGTTCGCAAGGCCCTCCTGGACGATGCGGAACACCTCGATCTGCTCGTCCGGCGCGAGCGCGACGCCGGGATCGATCTCCAGCTCGACCTCGATGACGCCGTCGGCGACGAGGAAGTCGACGTACCGGCGCAGGGCTGCGTCGAACGGCGCCGTGCCGCTCGCGGAGGAGAGCGCGAGCACCGCGAAGCGGGCCTCCTGCTGCGCTGCCGACGACGCCTCCTTGAGCCGCGGCAGCAGGGTCTCGAGCTTCGCTCCGCACTCGAGCATGCTCACGCTCGTCGACATCGCGAACAGGTACTGGGCGAGCCCGTCGTGGATGTCGCGGGCGACCCGCGCCCGCTCGTCGGAGACGGCGCGACCGAACTCGGCCTGCCCGATCGCTCGCCAGACACCGACGAGGAGGACACCGTACGCGAGCAGCCGCAGGAAGTCGCCCTGGAGGATGTAGTCCGCCGACAGCGCGGGCGCGAGGACCGACTGGAGGTGCGCGAAGAGGAAGAGCGTGAGCGCCATCGTCAGCCACGAGTCGAGGTCGCGGCGGTGTCGCCGGTAGCGGAGCCCGAAGCTGAGCGCCGCGATGAGCGAGCAGGCGGCGAGGATCGCGAAGGAGGCGACGGCGACCAGGTCGCGGTCGAGCGGCGACTGCCCGGGAAGCGCGAGGTTCGCGAGGCCCCACGAGGCGCCGGCGACGACGACGGTCCCCGCCAGCCCGACCCCCAGCGCCATGCGGCGCGACCCGAGCCGGATCGTCAGGAAGGGCGCGACGGCCGTCAGCGCCGCGGCCACGATGCGGCAGCCCACGCCCGCCCAGGCCTCCCTGGCCGCGACCGGCTGGTCGTCGAGGTCCGGCAGAATCGAGTACGCGACTGAGCCGAAGGCAGCGACGGCGAAGCCGAGCGAGAGGACGAGGTCCATCGCCCGGCCTTCGACCCGGAAGCGCGTCGCGGCGAGGATCGCGACCATCGTCGAGAGGAGCGCGACCGTCGTCTCGAGTGCGAGGCTCGCCTTCGACAGCTCGTATCCCTGGAGCCGGTCCGTCTGCCACAGGAGCACGGTCGCGAAGACCAGCAGGCAGGTCAGCGCGAGCTGGCCGCCGAGCCACGAGCGGTACGAGTTGTTGCGCGAATCATCCACATCTCCCTCATCGGCAGGGTGAGTGCTGCCGATAAGGAAGGTGTGAACGAACGCATTCTCATCGCCGACGACCACCCGCTCACGCGCGAGGCGCTCGGGCTCCTCCTCGCGCAGCACGGCTTCGACGTCGTGGGGCAGGCAAGCAACGGTCGCGAGGCGATCGCGCTGGCCGAGCGACTCCAGCCCGACCTCGTGCTCCTCGACCTGACGATGCCGGAGCTCGACGGGCTGTCGGCCCTACCGCAGATCCGAGAGGCGGCGCCCGACTCCGAGGTCGTCGTGCTCACCGCGGACGGGACGGAGGACAACCTGCTCGCCGCGATCCGGGGCGGCGCCGCCGGCTATCTGTTGAAGAGCGAGCCGCCGGAGCGGATCGCAAGCTTTCTCCGCGGCGTCGCGGGCGGCGAGGCGGCCCTGTCGGGATCGATCGCGCGGCGGCTGCTCGAGCGCGTGCGGACGGGCGGGCGGCTCTCGGGCGGCGTGCCGGACGAGATCGGCCGTGTCCTCTCGACCCGCGAGGTCGAGGTGCTCCTCCTCCTCGACGAGCACCTGACGACGGACGAGATCGCCGGGCGCCTCTTCATCTCCGAGCACACGGTCAGGTCGCACGTGAAGAGCCTCCTGCGGAAGCTCGACGTCTCGTCGCGACGCGAGGCGCTCAAGCGCCTCGCGGTCGCGCGCGGCTGAGCAGCTGCCGCGCGGCAGCGCGCTCCCGAAGATCCCCCACGGCGAGGGATGCGATTCCGCCGGTCGAGGCGATGCGCGACGGGCCTGCGCGGCCGACAATCCGAGCACGAGGCAAGGGTGACGTGCAGGTGGTGAGTTGACCGCGACGAGTGAACGGCCGGGCCGCACCCCGGCCGTTCCTCATTCAGGTCGACGTCCGATCGCGAGCCCGTCGAGCGCCGCCGCCACGAGCGCCGGGAGCGTCGAGAGGTTGTAGCCGCCCTCGAGCACCGCGGCGACCCGCGGCGCGTAGGAGGCGACACGGGCGCCCATCGCCCGGAACCCCTCGGCCGTCACCCGCATGCCGGCAAGGGGATCGTCGGCGTGGGCGTCGAAGCCCGCGGAGACGATCACCAGCCCCGGGGCGAAGCGGGCTATCGCGGGGGCGACGATCTCGTCGAGCGCGAGCAGGTAGTCGTCGTCGCCCGAGCCGGCCGCCAGGGGGATGTTGATCGTCGTCTCGTCGCCCGTGCCCGGGCCGCCCGAGCCGGGCCAGAACGGCCACTGGTGGAGCGAGACGAAGAGCACGCTGTCGTCGCCGCGGAACATCTCCTCCGTGCCGTTCCCGTGGTGGACGTCCCAGTCGACGACGGCCACGCGCTCGATGCCGAGGGTGTGCTGGGCATGGCGGACTGCGATCGCGACGTTGCCGAGCAGGCAGAAGCCCATGGCGCGGTCGCGGAGCGCGTGGTGGCCGGGCGGGCGGACGAGCGCGAACCCGCCGCGGTCGACCGCCTCGATCGCGCACCCGGCTGCGAGGAGCGCAGCGTCCCAGCTCGTCGGCCCGGCGAGCGTGTCGCCGTCGAGCCAGCCCTCGAGCCGGAGCCCCGCCAGCAGGTCGAGGTAGCCGGAGTCGTGCACCCGCTCGACCTCGATCCGCGTCGCCGGCCGGCCCGGCGTCACGTCGAACCGGTCGAGGAGGAGCGCCATCCGCTGCTCGCACTCGGGATGGTGGTGGTGCGAGGTCGGGTGCATTCGCGCGAGGGTCGCGTCCCCGATCAGCTCCATCAGGCGCTTCCGGGCGACGCGTCGGCGAGCCGGCGCGCGAGCCGGTCGAGGCCGAGCGCGGAGACCGCCTCCCCGGCCGCCGCCCAGTCGGGCTCCCGGTCGGGCAGGTCGGGAACCGGCGCCGTCTCGTCGAGCTGGGCGATCCGCCGGTAGAGCCTGAGCTCCTCCGCCTGGGTCGGAAACCGCCCGGCGGCGAGGACCGCGTCGAGCGTCCCATGCTCGCGGAGGAGCGCGGCGGCGGTCTTCTCGCCGACCCCGCGGGCGCCCGGGATTCGGTCGGACGGGTCGCCGCGGAGGGCGATGAAGTCGACGACCTGGTCGGGCCGGACGCCGTAGCGGGAGACGACGCCGTCGCCGTCGACCCGCGTTATCTCCGAGACGCCCCGCGTCGGCTGCAGGATCGTCACGTCGGGGCCCGCGAGCTGGAAGCTGTCGCGGTCGGACGTCGCCACGAGCGCCATGCCGCCTCGTCGGCGCTCGAAGGCGACGGCGGCCGCGAGGAAGTCGTCGGCCTCGTACCCGGCCGCCTTCCCGCAGACGATGCCCGACGCCGCGACGAGCCCGGGGAGGAGGTCGAGCTGCTCGAGGATCTCGGGATCGAAGACCCGCCCGCCCTGGTAGCCCGGCAGCAGCTCGTTGCGGTAGGTCGGCGAGCCGATCGAGTCCCAGCCGACGACGACGCACCGCGGCCGCTCGGCCTCCCACAGGCGCAGGAGCATCGACAGAAAGCCCGTGATCGCGTTCGCGGGCCCGCCGCCCGCCCGTCGCATCGACGAGGGCAGCGCGTGGTAGGCCCTGTGGGCGAACGAGTCGCCGTCGACCGCGAGAAGCGGCCGCGTCTCCGTCATCCGAGCGACGCCTCGAGGGCGTGGATCGCCTCCCGCAGCCGCTCGGTCGCGATCCGCGCGGACTCACCGGTGGGCTCGGCGTCGAGGTCGGACAGGTCGAGAGGGGCGCCGTAGACGACGCGGATCGGCGCCAGCCGCGCGAGCCTGTCCGTGCCGGAGATCGCCGCCGGCACGAGCGGCACGCCCGCCTCGAGCGCGATGCGCGCGGCACCGGAGCGCCACCGCGCATCGTGCTTCTTCCGCAGGCCCTTCGCCCGTCTCGTCCCCTCGGGGAACATGACGACGACGTGCCCCTCGCGCGCGAGTCGCGCCGCGGTCTCGATCGCCTCGGTGTCGCGCTCGCCGCGCCGCACCTTGAAGCCCCCGGAGGCCGCGATCACCCAGCCGAGCGGCGGCCAGAAGAGCTCCGACTTCGCCATGAAGCGCAGGAACCGGCGGGGGAAGAGGGGAATTGCGAGCGGCCAGGGATCGAAGTTCGAGTTGTGGTTGGCCGCGAGCACGTACCCGCCCTGCCGCGGGAGGTGCTCAGCCCCGGACGATCGCAGCCGATACACGAGGCGAAGGACAGGGAGGCTGAGGCTGCCGATGACGAGATACGCGAGACTGGGGCCTGGAGGGCGCATCCGCGCGCAGGATACGGCCCCCTGCCCATCGAAGCGACGGGAACGGTCGTGATCGAACGACGCACAGCGAGCACGGACCCCGGCAGCGCAGCGTCTCCGGGCGAGACGCCGTGCCGTCGCGACGCCGTCTGCCGCCGTCCGGCGTCTATGGTGTCCCGCTGATGAGGCGCCTCGTGATCGTGGAGTCACCCGCCAAGGCGAAGACCATCGCCGGCTACCTCGGCGAGGGCTTCGTCGTGCAGTCGAGCATCGGGCACATCCGCGACCTGCCGAACCGCGCGAGCGACATCCCCAAGGAGAAGCGCGCGCGCTACGGGACGATCGGCGTCGCGATCCACGAGGGTTTCGAGCCCCTCTACATCGTCGACCCCGACAAGAAGCATGTCGTCAGCGACTTGCGGAAGCGGCTGTCGGAGGCCGACGAGCTCCTGCTCGCCACGGACGAGGACCGCGAAGGGGAGGCCATCGCCTGGCATCTCCTCGACGTCCTCAAGCCGAAGATCCCCGTGCGGCGGATGGTCTTCCACGAGATCACGAAGGACGCGATCCAGCGGGCCCTGCAGGACACCCGCGCGATCAACGAGCGCCTCGTCGACGCGCAGGAGACGCGGCGGATCCTCGACCGGCTCTACGGCTACGAGGTCTCGCCCGTCCTCTGGAAGAAGGTCACGACCGGGCTCTCGGCGGGACGGGTGCAGTCGGTGGCGACGCGGCTCGTCGTCGAGCGGGAGCGGGAGCGCATGTCGTTCGTCGCCGCTGGCTACTGGGACATCGTCGGCACGTTCGACCCGGCCGGCTTCCAGGCGCGGCTCGTCTCGCTTGACGGCAAGCGCGTCGCGCAGGGGCGCGACTTCGGGCCCGACGGGAAGCTCCGCGACCCGTCCGCCATCGTCGTCCTCGACGAGGCGGAGGCGACGCGGCTGGCGAACGGCCTCGCCGCCGCCTCGTTCTCGGTGCGCTCGGTCGAGGAGAAGCCGTACACGCGGCGTCCGGCGCCGCCGTTCATGACCTCCACGCTGCAGATGGAGGCGAGCCGCAAGCTCCGGTTCTCCTCGCAGACGACCATGCGCCTCGCGCAACGGCTCTACGAGAACGGCTACATCACCTACATGCGCACGGACTCGACGACGCTGTCGGAGCTGGCGCTCACGGCCGCCCGCCGGCAGGCGACCGAGCTCTACGGCGCCGAGTACGTGCCCGCGCAGCCGCGCCGGTACGAGCGGAAGGTGAAGAACGCCCAGGAGGCACACGAGGCGATTCGACCTGCGGGCGACTCGTTCCGGGCGCCGCTGCAGGTGAGTGGCGAGCTGTCGCGCGACGAGCTCGCGCTCTACGACCTGATCTGGAAGCGGACGGTCGCCTCGCAGATGGAGGACGCGCGCGGGCAGACGGCGACGGTCCGCCTCGGCGCGATCTCGTCCGAGGGCCGGGACGCCGAGCTCTCCGCCTCCGGCACCGTGATCACCTTCCGGGGTTTCCTCGCCGCCTACGAGGAGGGCCGCGACGACCCGGCCGGGGAGGACGAGGAGGAGCGCCGGCTGCCGCCGCTCGCGAAGGGCGACGCGCTCGAGGTGAAGGCGCTCGAGGCCGAGGGCCACTCGACCTCGCCGCCCGCCCGCTACACGGAGGCGACGCTCCTGAAGGCGCTGGAGGACCGCGGGATCGGCCGGCCCTCGACCTGGGCGTCGATCATCGGCACGATCCTCGACCGCGGCTACACCTTCAAGAAGGGAACCGCGCTGATCCCGACGTTCCGCGCCTTCGCCGTCGTCCGGCTGCTCGAGGAGCACTTCCGTCAGCTCGTCGACTACGACTTCACCGCGCGGATGGAGGACGACCTCGACCGGATCGCGTCCGGGGACGAGGAGCGCGTTGCCTGGCTCCACCGCTTCTACTTCGGGAACGGCGGCAGCCCCGGCCTCCACCATCTCGTCACCGACCACCTCGACGAGATCGACGCGCGGGCCGTCAACTCGATCCCGATCCCCGGCTCGGACATCGTCATCCGCGTCGGCCGGTACGGCCCGTACCTCGAGCGCGGGGAGGAGCGCGCGAGCATCCCCGACGACCTCGTGCCGGACGAGCTGACCGTCGAGCGCGCCGAGGAGCTCCTCGCCCAGCCGTCCGGCGATCGCGAGCTGGGCGCCCATCCCGAGACCGGGCTGACGGTCGTGGCGAG
>VGCB01000037.1 GCA_016870235.1 Actinomycetota bacterium
TGACGTCGTACACCTCCTGCAGCCTGTGGGTCACGTAGACGATTGCAACCCCGTCGTCGCGCAGACCCCGAAGGACGTCGTGGAGCTGCCTGATCTCCTCGTCCGAGAGCGATGCCGTGGGCTCGTCGAGGACGAGGAGCCGCGCATCCGTCGCGAGGCCGCGCGCGATGACGACGAGCCGTCGCTTCGCGACCGAGAGAGAGCCGAGCTGCGCCTTCGGGTCGATCGCCGCGCCGAGGCGCTCGAGCGCGTCCGCAGCCTTGGTCCGGAGCGCACGGCGGTCGACGAACGTCCGGCCGATCTTGGGGAAGCCGAGGCCGAGCTCGATGTTCTCCGCGACGGAGAGGTTCGGGACGTCCGTGAGCTCCTGGTGCACGAACGCGAGCCCGCGCTTCGTGGCGTCGAGCGCGCCGTGCAGGCGGACCGGCTCGCCGTCGATGAGCATCTCGCCCTCGTCGGGCTGGACGACGCCCGCGAGGATCTTGATCAGCGTGCTCTTGCCGGCGCCGTTCTTGCCGAGGAGGCCGACGATAGCCCCGGGCACGATCACCGCGCTCGCGCGATCGAGCGCCTGGACGCCCGGATAGCGCTTGACGATGTCCCTGACGACGATGAACGGCTTGACGTCGGCCCCGATCGCCTCGGCTGCGTGGGCTCCGAGTGTCGTGCCCTCGACCGCGACGGAGGAATCGGACGGACGGGCCTCGTCGGGCATGCCTACCCCCTCCGTGCCGCGAGCGTGCTCAGGAGAACGGCGCCGATCAGGATCGCCCCCTGGACGATCCCGATCAGGTAGGTCTGCAGGTTGAGGTACGTCAGCCCCGTCTGGATCGTGCCGAGGAACAGGACGCCGGCGACCGTGCCCGGAACGTTGAACGTGCCGGGGCGGAAGCACGCCGATCCGAGGAACGCTCCCGCATACGCAGGGAGCAGGTATGCGGCGCCCCGCTGCGGATTGTAGGCGGCGGAGAACGAGCTGATCAGGATCCCGACGATAGCGGCGGTGATGCCGACGATCACGAATCCCACCACGCGGAGCTTGCGCGTCTGGATGCCCGAGAGGCGCGCCGCTTCGGGGTTGCCGCCGATCGCGTACATGAAGCGGCCGGACTCGGTCGTGTCGAGCAGCAGCCAGAGGAACACGGCGATCCCGAGGGCGATCCAGAACTGGTTTGAGAGCCCCAGCGAGTCCCTCGCCGCGATGTCGACGTACCCCTGCGGGACGCCGGTGAAGACGACGCTGTTGTTCGTGAAGGCGAGCTCGATCCCGGTCAGGATCGTCGCCATCGCCAGCGTCATGATGAACGAGTTGCCCCGGAGGATGGCGATCAGGAAGCCGTTGACGAGACCCGCGCCGACGCCGAACAGCAGCGCGATGACGATCGCCCAGCCCCAGCCCCAGCCGTGGTACACCATCAGCGCGACCGCGCAGCCGGTGGCGAGGCCGATCATGCCGCTGATCGAGAGGTCGAAGTCCTGCATCACGAGCACGACCGTCAGACCGACCGCGACGACGATTCCGGGCGAGGAGTCGCGGAGGATGTTCTTGAGCGTGTCGATCGTCCAGAAGTTCTTCGCGACGATCGCGAAGACGAGGATCATGATCGCGAAGGCGATCAGGACCCCGTAGCGTGCGAGGATCCTGAGCGCGACGTCTGTCGCGGGACTGCTTCTCCGCACGCTCGCGGCTTGACTCGTCACACCTGCTCCTTCGCTCTCGCGACCGCTCCCGGGGGAGCCCGTCGCGATTCGACCAACCGTTTGGCAGCGGCAACTCTATGGGCAGCGCTCGGGCAGCGTCAAGCACGCGACGCCGCGGCCCGGCCGTCTGTCCGCGCGGGCGGGGCGTCGTCGATCGCTCGCCCGGGGATCCCTGCCGTCGAGGGACGCCGGCGGCGCTCCGAAAGGCCTGTCGCGGCCGATCCGCGCCGGTGCGAGGATGCTTGGATGCAGGTCGGCCTCGTGCTACCGCTCTTCTCGACGAGCTACGCGTTCGTCCGCGACGTCGCCGTCCGGGCGGAGGCTTCGGGCTACGACGACGTGTGGATCAGCGACCATCTCCAGGGCATCCCGGATCCCTCCGGCTCGGTGCTCGAGGGCTGGACGACGCTCTCGGCGCTGGCGGAGGCGACAGAGAGGATCGGCCTCGGCTCACTCGTCCTCTCGGCGACGTTCCGGCCGCCTCGCGTGCTCGCGAAGATGGCACAGACGCTCGTCGAGGTGGCCGGGCCACGACTGACGCTCGGGCTCGGGGCCGGCTGGCTCGAGGCCGAGCATCGGGCTTTCGCGCTTCCCTTCCCGTCGCTTCGCGAGCGGGTGGCTCGTCTCGAGGAGACGGTCGACGCCGTTCGCGCGCTGACGCCCCGGGTACCTGTTCTCCTCGGCGGCGCGAGCCCGGTCCTGCGCGAGCTGGCCGCCGCCAAGGCCGACTGGTGGAACGCGCCAGCCGACCGGCTCGACGAGCTCCCCGCGCTCGTCTCGTCCTTTGCCGTCGCCCGCGGGGCGGCGGGGCGCGAGGTCGGGATCGTCTCCCGGGTCGGGTTGGTGCTCGCCGACACCGTCGAGGCGGCCGAGGAGCGCCTGGCCCGTCGGTGGAGCCCCTGGGCGCGGGTCGGTCTCGGGCCGCTCGGGCTCGTCGGCGACGGCGACGAGATCGTGCGGCGCGTCGAGCTCCACCGCGCGCTCGGGGTGACGCGGATGGTCGTCGGGATCTCGGTGCGCGACCTCGAACGCGGCGTGCTCGAGCGGTTCGCGGAGGACGTGCTGCCGCTGGTGCGAGCCGCGGGCAAGCCGTCCGACTGAAGTCGCCAACTTCAGCCTGGATCCACCGATTGGCGCGGGCGGTGCATCCTGCCAGGCTCGCCAGGCCGCTTCCCGCCTGGGTGCAGCCCCTCCGAAAAGGCATGGAGGGGTTGCACCCAGGCGGTGCGCTCCGCGCGCGGGACAGGATCGACAAGGCAGGAGCATTCCCGACCTGTCCCGCGCACGTCCTGACGACCCTGGCAGGCGTCCCGCGGTCACGCCCATCGGTGGATCCAGGCTCAGCCTGATTGGTCTTGTCCGCTACCCGAACTCCGCCCGGTAGCGCGCGATCACCTCTTTGCCGAACCGCTCGATGCACTCCATCTCCTTCTCGTGGCTCGGCCCCTTCGGGAGCCGGAAGCTGAGGATCAGGTAGTCGTTTCGCACCTCGTCCTCGAAGCGGAGGATCGTCTCCAGGCACTGCTTCGGATCGCCGACGACGAGCCGGTCGACCAGGTGGTTTCGGAAGTGGAAGTCGGCCTCCGACTCGACGTCGCGCAGGAACGGCTCCCGGTCGGCGACCCAGCGCGGGATGTGCTCGAAGTAGAACCAGTGGTCGGCGCGGATGCACGGCCACCAGACCTCCTCCACCTCCTCGAGCGAGTCGGCCACCCAGCCGGCGCGGAGGAGGGCGAGCGAGATCTTGTCGGAGGTGCCGTGCTCGGCCGCAGCGGCGCGGTAGGCGTCGGCCCACTCCTTGATCACGTGGATGTTGTGGAGCGGGTCGGCCGGCCACGGAGCGCCGAAGCGCGCGGCGCGACGGACGCCGGCGAGCGACATCGCGCCCATCCACAGCCGCGGGTTCTGCGGGATCGGCCGGATCTTCCCCTTCACCTTGTTGAGGCTCGACTCGAAGTCGACCTCCTCGCCGGTCCAGAGACGGCGCACGAGGTCGATCCCCTCCTCGAAGAGCTGCGCCTGATCCTCGGCCCGCTTGCCGAAGAGCTCGAACTCGGGCGGGAAGTTCGCGATCCCGACGCCGAGGATCATGCGGCCGCCCGAGATCACGTCGACCATCGCCGCGTGCTCCGCCACCTGCACCGGGTTGTAGAACGGCAGCAGCATGATCGTCGTGCCGAGATCGACGCGCTTCGTCACGGCCGCGAGGGCCGCGAGACCGATCAGCGGCGCCGGGGGGTAGCCGTCGTCCATCATGTGGTGCTCAGGGAGGAAGAGCCCGTCGAACCCGACCTCCTCGGCGAGCTGTCCCGCCGCCAGCACCTCGCGCCAGCGCTGCGTCAGGTTCCTCGCGTCGGGTGGGTCCTGCGGGTGGAACAGCATCCCGAACTTCATGGCACTCCTTCCGCTCGGCGGGTCGCTGCGATCATCGTGGAGGGCTGACTGCGCTGCAACCGGGAGCGATGTGCTTTGCTCGCTCCACGCCGAGACGCGAAGCTGAGCGAGGAGTTGGAGAGAGGATGGAGATGCAGCTCGAGGGGAAGGTGTGCGTTGTCACTGGGTCCGGAAGCGGGATCGGTCGCGCCACCGTGCTCGAGATGGCGAAGCGCGGTGCGAAGGTGGTCGTCTCCGACGTCAACGACCCGACCGGCGAGGCGACGACCGCCGACGTGAAGGCCGCGGGCGGTGAGGCGGTCTACGTCCACGCCGACATGCGCTCCGCGGCCGACATCTCCGCGCTCATGCAGGGTGCCGTCGACGCGTTCGGTCGCCTCGACGTCCTCCACTGCAACGCAGGCATCCACGAGACCGATCTCACCTCCGAGACGTCGGTCGACACGCTCTCCGAGGAGGCGTGGGACGCGGTCGTCGACGTGAACCTCAAGGCCGTGTGGCGCTGTGCGCGCGCCGCGGTGCCGCACATGCGGAGCGCGGGCGGCGGCGCGATCGTCAACGCCGGCTCGACCGCCTCGTACCTCGGCTACCCGATGGCGGCGGCGTACACGGCGACGAAGGCCGCGATCCTCGGCCTCACCCGCGTGATGGCGATCGACTTCGCTCCCGACAACATTCGCGTCAACTGCTATTGCCCCGCCGCGATCGACACGCCGATGGTGCAGAAGTACTACGAGCAGGCCGAGGACAAGGAGATGGTGCTCGGGCTCCTCTCGGGCTCCCACCTGATCCATCGCCTCGGCCGGCCCGAGGAGGTGGCGAAGCTCGTGTGCTTCCTCGCCTCCGACGACGCGTCGTTCATCACCGGCGCCGCCTATCTCGTCGACGGCGGCTCGCTCGCATGGCGCGGGAGTCACTAGGGGTCAGGTCTTGCATGTTGCGCTAGGGGTCAGGTCTTGCGTGTTGCGCGTCCGGGGTCGGTGAGTGGAAGGCCCC
Organism: Actinomycetota bacterium; assembly: GCA_016870235.1. Next base: position 5,092 of record VGCB01000037.1, read on the forward strand.
ACCCTGATCGCGCGCAACATGCAAGACCTGACCCCGGATCCTCCCGCGCAACATGCAAGACCTGACCCCGGATCCGCGCACCATGCAGGACCTGACCCCGGATCCGCGCGCACCATGCAAGAACTGACCCCGAAGAAAGGAACAGAGATGCTGCTCCAGGACAAGGTCGCGATCGTCACCGGCGCCGGTCAGGGGATCGGCGAGGCGACGGCCAAGCGGATGAGCGAGGAGGGCGCGCGCGTCGTCGTCTCCGACGTGAACGAGGAGACGGGCGGCGCGGTCGCCGAGGCGATCAGGGCGGCGGGCGGCGAGGCGATCTTCGTCCGCTGCGACGTCACCCAGCGGGCGGACATCGAAAGCCTCGTCGCCGTCACGCGCGACGCGTTCGGCCGCCTCGACGTGCTCCACAACAACGCCGGCGTCCACGAGACGAACTTCACGACGCAGGCCGCGAGCCACGAGCTCCCGGACGAGGTGTGGGACAAGGTGATCGCGATCAATCTCCGCGGCCCGTGGCTCTGCTCGAAGCTGGCGGCGCCGCTCCTCGGCGAGTCCGGCGGCGGCGTCATCGTCAACGCCGCCTCGATCGGCGGGCTCGTCGGCTATCCGATGGGCGGCGCGTACGGGCCGTCGAAGGCGGGGATCGTGCAGCTCACGCGCGTGATGGCGATCGAGCTCGCTCCTCAGGGCACGCGCGTCGTCTGCTACGCGCCGGGCAACACGGACACGCCTATGGTGCAGAAGTACTACAACCAGCCGGGCCTCTCCGACGAGGAGAAGCGGATGGTGCAGGCGCAGCTCCTCGGCACGCACCTCACCCAGCGGCTCGCGGAGCCCGCGGAGGTTGCCGATCTCGTGTGCTTCCTCGCGAGCGATCGGGCGAAGATGATCAACGGCACCTGCATCACGATCGACGGCGGCACCCTCGCCTGGCGCGGGATCAGCTCCTGATGGCGCGGCTCGCCGGGAAGGTCGCGTTTCCTCACCGGCGCCGCGCGCGGGCAGGGCCGCTCGCACGCACTGTGCTTCGCCGAGGAGGGGGCCGATCTCCTGCCGGCGGACGTCTGCGCCGACATCGACGGCATCCGCTACCCGATGGGGACGGCCGAGAACCTCGAGGAGACCGCGCGCCGCGGCCGCGACCTCGGCGCCGAGTGGTGACGTCACGGATGGACGTGCGCCGGCAGGAGGAGATCGACGCCACGGTCGCGCTCGGGCTCCGGGAGCTCGGGAAGATCGACGTGCTGATCGACAACGCGGGCGACGCAACCCGTCCAGCTTCGTTCCGATCGAGGAAGGCCGCGCCGGCGGCCGCCTCAGAAGCCGGCGTCGAGATCCAGCTGCATCCGCTTGAACCGGAGCGAGCCGCCCTCCTCGACGAGGTCGACGGTGTAGACGCCGGTCGTCTTCAGCACGACGTCGCCGCCGTCGATCACGACCAGCGAGAGGTTGGCACGGGCCTTCGCATCGCTCTCGAACATGATGTTCGTGATCACGTGGCGGCGCTGGTCGGTCTGCGCGTTCGTCGTGTCGGTGATGAAGCCCACGAGCTCGGCCTTGCCCTGGAAGTCGAACTCGCCGCCGGGGTACGAGCCGACGAAGGCGGAGCCCTCGGCGAACACGTCGTTCAGGCGGTGCAGCTCGCGCCCGTCCATCGACCAGGCGTAGAGGGCGAAGAGCTGCTGCAGCGCGTTGTGGTCGGCCATCGACGATCTCTCCTTGTCCCGAGGGGTGCGGGCCGATCCTAACGCCCGCGGAGAGGGAGGATCGGCTCCTCCGCGTGCGCCGAGCTCGGTGCGCCGGCGCCACGCCGGTCCGTCGGAGGCGAAGAGAGTGGGAGCGCGCGTCGGTGCAGACCAGGACCGACCTCACGCGGTCTCCGCGGCGGCGAGGGATCGTCGAACGAGATCGGCCGCGAGCCGAGCCGACACCGCGCGTGCCCGCGCGGCAACGTGCCCGTCGGGACGGAGGAGGACGGTCGCGCCGCCGCCGGCGTCGTGGGCGGCGAAGAGCCGGCCCGACGCGTCGACGAGCGTGTCGACCGGAAGCGGCCGGTCGGGGCGCTCGCGGACGATCGCGACATGGTCGAGCGCGAAGCCGTCGACCTCGGCCGGCGGATCGACGAGGTCGGCGGCGTTCGCCGCGCCGTCGAGGAGGTGGAGCGCCGTGAAGACGCCGCGAAACCCGTCGAGCAGGAAGCCCGGCTCGCCACCGGCGTCCTCGACCGGGAGATTGGCGGGCGGCGAGCCGGGCGCGCCGCTCGGCCCGAACGCCCCCGCGTCGGGGAGCGACAGCGGGCTCTCGACGTACGTCATCGCAACGCTCGCCCGGCCGGTGTTGAGAAACGCCCGCGACCACGGGCGATCCTTGACGAGCGCGAGCACGGCGTCGCGGAAGAGCCGCTCGCCCGGCGTCGCCGGCCAGATGAACGACTGGCTCTGACACGACTGCTTCGCGTTCTCCTCGGCCGCCTGGTGCCGCTCGAGCTGGTAGGTCTCGAGGAGGGCTGGGGACGCGCGCCCCTCGATCACCGCTGCGAGCTTCCAGCCGAGGTTGTCGGCGTCCTGGACGCCGCCGTTGCCGCCGCGGGCGCCGTACGGCGGGATCTCGTGCGCGGAGTCGCCGGCGAAGAGCAGGCGTCCGTGCACGAACCGATCCATCACCCGCCGGCGGAACCGCCAGCGGCTGACCGAGACGAGCTCGAAGTCGACATCGGGCCCGAGAATCGCGCGGAGCCGCTCGTTCACCCGCTCCGGCGCGATCTCGAGCTCCGGGTCGGGGAACTGGCTGATCTGCCAGTCGGTGCGGACGACCCCGTCGGCCATCCCGTGCATGATCTGCGCCCCGCCGTCGAGGAGCGGCGAGTCGAGCCAGAACCGCCGCTGGACGTGGCCGAGATCGGCCTTGACGTCGACGATCGCCCAGTAGTCCTCGAACATGACGACCGGCGGGTCGAGCCCGAGCGCCTTGCGCGTGCCGCTGCCCGCTCCTTCGCAGCACACGAGCCAGTCGGCCCGGAGCCGGTACGCGCCGGCCGGCGTCTCGACGGTCGCGAGCACGCCGTCCGGCGACGGCTCGACGGCGGTGACGCGGGAGTGCCAGCGCAGGTCGATCGCGGGGATCTCCGCGGCGCGCTCGGTCAGGTACTGCTCGGTGTAGAACTGCTGCAGGTTGAGGAAGGCCGGCCAGCGCTCGTCGGGGTCGGGCTGGATCACGAAGTGGAGGATCTCCTCGAGCCCGCGGTGGATCCGCCCCTCGTTCCAGGTCACGGCCTTCGCCTCGACGCGGTGGGCGATCCCGAGCCTGGTGAAGATCTCGAGCGTGCGCTTCGACATCGCGATCCCGCGCGAGGCGATCCCGGCGGCGCCGATCGATGCGTCCCGATCGAGGACGAGAACAGGGATCCCGCGGAGCCCGAGGTCGAGCGCGAGCGTCATCCCGGCGAGCCCGGCCCCGACGATCGCGACCGGGTAGGCGATCGGCTCGGCGGCGTCGAGGTCCGGAGGGCGGGCGAACGGGTGCTCGGCGAAGGCGTACGCGGAGTAGGAAGAGGCGGGGTCGAGCCCGACGGCCATGCTCTCAGGCGGTCGGGCGGTACGCGAACGTCTCGCCGCTCTCGTCCCGCTCGATCCTGCCCGTCAGCCGGAGATGGCGGAGGTAGGCGATCATCTCCACCATCTGCCAGACCGCGGCGTCGGCGTCACCTGCCGGCTCGAAGACGCGGGCGCACAGGCCGTACGCGTGGGTGGGGCCGGCGGCGACTGCGGTCATCGTGTCGGCGAGCCGCTTCACGAGCTCCTCACGGTGCATGCGGACGACGCCGGCGACGTCCTCGAGCGGCCGCCCGTGGCCCGGGAGCGCAAGCTCGGCGTCGAGGCGCGAGACCCGCTCGAGCGACCCGGCGAACTCCGCAACCGTGTCGTCGGTGTAGCCGTAGTCGAACCACGGGGCGAAGATCCGCGAGACGAGGTCGGCGACGAGCAGGAGCCGCTGCTCGGGCTGGTGGAAGACGAGGTGGCTGGGAGCGTGCCCGGGCGTCTCGAGCGCCAGCCACGTCCCGTGGACGGTCTCGAAGCTCCCGCCGTCGTGCAGCGGCTCGAAGCCGGGAAGCGGCGCCTGGCAGCCCTCCGCCTCCTCGCGGATGTCCGCATAGAGGTGCACGAGCTCCGGCGGGACGCCCTCGCGGAGCGCGCGCCGGCCGCGGGCGGCATGGATCCGGTCGGGGTCGTCCATCCCGTCCGTGAAGGCCTCGTGCGCGGGGTGCATGCGCATCCGGCACCCGCTCTCCTCGACCACCTGGCGGGCGAGCCCGAAGTGGTCGGAGTGGGCGTGCGTGATCACGAGCTCGCGGACGTCCGCGATCGCGTGCCCGGTGCGCCCGAGCGCCGTGACCAGCGTGTCCCAGCACGAGTCGTCGCCGGCGGAGCCGCAGTCGACCAGCGTGACCCCGCCGTCCGACCGGTCGAGAAGGAAGGCGTTGACGTGGCTGATTCCCGGCCAAGCGACGGGGAGCCGCAGCTGCCAGAGCCCGGGGCGCACCTCGTACGTCTCGACCGCGCTCGGGTCGATCGACCAGCTCGTGGGCCCGGGGCCGACCATACGCTCATCCTCTCAGAACGGCGCGGCCCGCGAGCCGAACGGACGAGGACGTGTGCTCCGCGCCGCGGCACGGACGCTCCCCGGTAGGGGTCAGCCGCCAGGCCCCTCGTCCGAAACGGACATTGTCCCTGGGCCACCGACCTCCTCCCCTCTGGCATCGAGCCTATCGTGGGAAGTGTTGCGTGTCTGTTCCAAACCGTGTCGAATCTGCTCCGATTCCGATCGTTCCGGCGCGATCTCACCTCCGCGCGCGCGATCGCTCGCTCACCACCAGGCGTCGGGCCGGGAGACGCGATGTGACGACGGCATCCGTTGGCCGGCGGCGGCGTGCCGAAAGCTGCGAGGCTTCGACGGAGTGGGCGAACGCGAGTACACCTGGGAGGAGGCCGACCGGATCTGGGCACGGCTCGCGCAGGCGCGCGACGAGGCGGGAGACGACGACGCCGAGGCGTTTCTCGCGCGCCTCGCCCTCATCCTCGCCAACGAGGTCGGCGACGTCGACCGGGTGCTCGCGGCGATCGACGCGGCGCTCGCCGCACGCGAGCGATGAGGACGATCCTGCTCCTCGACGCCGTCCACGACGCGTCGACCCCACCGCAGCAGCAGCTCGCCGAGCACCGAGAGCTCCTGGCAGTCGCGGTCGAGCTCGGGATCGAGGGCATCGTCTGCGGCCAGCACTTCCTCGGCACGGAGATGCGCTACTACCAGCCGATTCCGTACCTTGCGCACCTCGCGACGCTGGCACCGGACCTGCGGATCGTGCTCGGGATCCTACTCCTCCCGCTCCTCAACCCGGTGCAGGTTGCCGAGGACGTGGCGACGCTCGACGTCGTCACGGGCGGCCGCGTCACGCTCGGCTGCGGCATGGGCTACTCCGACCGCGAGCTGCGCGCGTTCGGTATCGAGCGCTCCCAGCGTGCCGCCCGGTTCGAGGAGGCGATCGAGCTGATCCCAAGGCTCTGGAGCGGCGATCCCGTCTCGCACGAGGGTGCCCATTTCCAGGTCGACGCGGAGACGCGCCCCTCAGTCCTGCCCCTGCAGCGCCCGCGCCCGCCGCTTTGGGTCGGCGGGCAGACGCTCGCGGCCGTCCGCCGCGCGGCGCGACTCGCCGACGCCTGGTACGCGCCGCCGTTCACGACGCACACGGCGC
>VGCB01000038.1 GCA_016870235.1 Actinomycetota bacterium
TCAATGCCGTGCTCCTCGTCGATGCGGCGCTCGTATCGGTCCGGCCCGGATGCATTCTGCCCACACGGCCCGGTCGGCGTCGCAGTACTCGGCCGCAGGGTCGCTCACGGCAGCCGGATGCCGTACTCGGACCAGCGACGGTCGACGAGGGCGCGGATCTCGTCGCTCATCTCGATCTCCGGCGGCCAGGGGCGGGCGCCTTCGTCCGGGCCCTTGGTGGTGGCGTCGAACCCGATCTTGCCGCCGTAGCTCGGCAGGACGGACGCGTGGTCGAGCTGGTCGATCGGGCCCTCGGTGAGGATCACGTCGCGCTTCGGGTCGACGTTCGCGCAGACGGTGAAGAAGACCCGCTCGTAGTCGTGCACGTCGACCGTGTGGTCGACGACGACGACCGACTTCGAAAGGCTCAGCAGGCCGAGCCCCCAGACGGCGTGCATGACCTTCTTCGCGTGGCCGGGGAAGCGCTTGCGGATCGAGACGATGACGCAGTTGTGGAACGTGCCGGCGGTCGGGAGGTCGTAGTCGACGATCTCGGGGACGCTCATCCGGATCGCGGGCAGGAAGATCCGCTCGGTCGCCTTCGCGAGCCACTCGTCCTCCGCCGGAGGCTTGCCGACGACGATCGACGGGTAGATCGCGTCGCGTCGCATCGTCATCGCCGAGAGCCGGAAGATCGGGAACTCCTCCGGGGGCGTGTAGAAGCCGGTGTGGTCGCCGAACGGGCCTTCCATGCCGACGTCGTTCCTGTCGACCCACCCCTCGAGCACGATCTCCGCGTTCGCGGGCACCTGCAGGTCGACGGTCTTGCACTGCACGAGCTCGACGGGAGAGCCCTTGAGGAACCCGGCAACCATGAACTCGCCGATCGCCTTCGGCAGCGGTGCGCTCGCGGAGTAGGCGGTGACCGGGTCGAGCCCGATCGCGACCGCGACGGGAATGCGACCGTCGGGCGCGGCGAGGAGGTCGGCTCGGCCGTCCTTGTGGATCTGCCAGTGCATGAAGGTGGAGCGGCGGTCGACCTTCTGCATCCGGTACATGCCGACGTTGCGGACGCCTGTTGCGCGATCCTTCGTGATCACGGCCGGCAGCGTGATGAACGGCGCCGGGTCGTCGGGCCAGCAGCGCTGGATCGGCAGCAGGTCGAGGTCGACCTCGTCGCCCGTCAGCACGATCTCCTGGCAGCGGCCCTTCGAGACCTCCTTCGGCATCGAGTCGGCGATCGACTTGAGCCGGCCGAGGCTCCTGACCTTGTCGACGAGGCCCTGCGGCGGCTGCATCTCGAGCACCGCTTCGAGCTTCTCTCCCACCTCGTCGAGCCGCTCGACGCCGAACGCCGCGCACATGCGCGACTCGGTGCCGAACTGGTTGATCAGGAGCGGCACCTTCGAGCCCTTCACGTTCTCGAACAGGAGCGCGGGGCCTCGGGCCTTGACGGTGCGGTCGACGATCTCGGTGATCTCGAGGTCGGGGTCGACCTCGGCCGTGACGCGCACGAGCTCCCCGCGCTTCTCGAGGAGCGCGATCCACTCACGGAGGTCGGAGACGGGAGAGGGCATCGCCGCTGAGTCTATGCGCCGCCATGAAGGCCACGAACGGCTTCCGGTCCGGCGTCAGCCCGGCGCAGGCGAAGCCCGGGTCGCGCGGACTGCGCCCTACAGCGGGCGGTTGCGCTCGGCCTGCTTGCGCTTCTTGGCCGCGTAGTGCACGGCCTCGCCGAGGGCGATCACGCCGACGAAGACGAGCCCGACGACGAGCATCGAGAGGATGACGTCCTTCCCCTCCTCGGCGGCGTTGCCGACGAACCACGAGAGTGCTGCGAGCATCGAGGCGAATGTAGCGGATCGCGCCGACGACCGTCGAGATCAGGTGGTGTTCCGCCGGTGCAGCTCGAGCGCCCGCTGCACGGCCTCGTCGCCGACGGCAGCACGGGCGGCGGCGTCGAGCGGTCGGAGGTCGCGTTCGCGGCGTAGGGCCTCTCGCGCGCCGTCGAGCATCGCCTTCCCGAGGAGCGCGGACGTCGCGGCCCAGGCGACATCGTCGCCGGGGAGCCCGTCGGCGCGTGCCTGCGCGCACAGCGAGATCAGCTCCGCGAGATCGCCCACGGCGTCGACCGAGCCCGTGGCCGCGATACGGACGAGGCCGTGCGCATAGAGATAGTCACCCAGGAGCAACGCGGTGTCGCGGTCGCCAGGAGCGAAGAGCCGCGGAGTGCCGAAGTGCAGCAGGTAGCCCTCGTAGATCGTCTCGACGCCGAGCGCGAAGGCGGCGTCCGGCACGAGCGGGGAGAAGACGGGAACGGGCTCGCGCTCGGCCGCGGGGCGGAGCGCCTCGCCCCAGAGGGGGCTCTCGCCCGCGGCGCCCTCGGCGATCGTGTCGAAGAGCGCCGGCGCGTCCACGGCCGCGGTCACGCGGCGTCGTGGAAGGCGGCGACGGCGGCCACGGTCGCATCGACGTCGGCGTCCGCGTGCGCCGTCGACACGAACATGCACTCGAACTGCGAGGGAGCGACGTAGACGCCCTGCGCGAGCAGCGAGCGGAAGAGCGCGCCGTAGCGGTCGGTGTCGCAGCGGGAGGCGTCGGCGAAGTCGCGGATCGGGCCGTCCGCGCAGAAGAGCGTCAGCATCGCGCCCGCGCGCTGGACCACGCCGTACGGCTCGAGCCCCTTGGCGAGACGGGACGCCGTCCGCTCGAGCTGCGCGTAGACGCCCGGGTCGCGAAGCCGTCGCAGCACGGAGAGGCCCGCCGCGACTGCGAGGGGATTGCCGGAGAGCGTGCCTGCTTGGTAGACGCTGCCGACGGGCGCGAGCTGCTGCATCAGCTCGGCGCGGCCGCCGAACGCCGCCGCTGGAAGCCCCCCGCCGATGATCTTGCCGAGGATCGTCAGGTCCGGCCGCACGCCGTACAGCTCCTGGGCGCCGCCCCGGGCGACGCGGAAACCGGTGATCACCTCGTCGAAGACGAGGAGCGCGCCGGTCGCGTCGCAGAGCTTCCGGAGCACCTCGAGGTAGCCCGGGGCGGGAGGGACGACACCCATGTTGCCGGGCACCGGCTCGACGACGATCGCGGCGAGCCCCTCGCCGTAGCGCTCGCACGCGGCCGCCACCGCGTCGACGTCGTTGAACGGGAGGACGATCGTGTCGGCCGCGACCCCGGGCGGCACACCGGGGCTCGACGGGATCCCGAGCGTCGCGAGCCCCGAGCCGGCGCTCGCGAGGAGCGCGTCCACGTGCCCGTGGTAGCAGCCCGCGAACTTGACCACCCGGTCCCGCCGGGTCGCAGCGCGCGCGAGCCGCAGCGCGCTCATCGCCGCCTCGGTGCCGGAGCTGACCAGGCGCACCATCTCGATCGAGGGGACGGCGTCGACGATCTCGCCGGCGAGCTCGACCTCGCGCTCGGTCGGCGCCCCGAAGCTCGTGCCGTCGCGCAGCGCCTCGGCGACCGCCTCGAGCGTCTCCGGGTCGGCGTGGCCGAAGACGAGCGGGCCCCACGACATCACCCAGTCGACGTAGGAGCCGCCGCCCACGTCCTCGATCCGCGCGCCGTGCCCGCGACGCATGAAGAGCGGCTCCTCGAGCCCGACCGAGCGCATCGCGCGCACGGGCGAGTTGACCCCACCCGGGATCAGTGAGGTGGCGCGGCGCCAGAGGTCGGTGGGCGGCCTCAGAGCCATCGCGCGAGCTCCTTCGCCCAGTAGGTGACGATCGTGCCGGCGCCGGCGCGCCTGATCGCGGTCAGCGACTCGAGCGCCGCGCGCTCCTCCTCGAGATGGCCCGCCGCGGCGGCCGCCTTCACCATCGCGTACTCGCCGGAGACGTTGTAGGCCCACACGGGGCAGTCGAAGCGATCGCGGACGGCGCGGATCACGTCGAGGTACGGGAGCGCCGGCTTGACCATGAGCACGTCCGCGCCCTCCTCGAGGTCGAGCGCGCACTCCCGGAGCGCCTCGCGGGCGTTGCCGGGATCCATCTGGTAGCCGCGGCGGTCGCCGAACGACGGCGCCGACTCCGCGACCTCGCGGAACGGCCCGTAGAACGCCGAGGCGTACTTGGCCGCGTAGGAGACGATCGGCGTCTCGGGCAGAGCAGCCCGGATCGCGGCGACGCGGCCGTCCATCATGTCGCTCGGCGCGACGACGTCGGCACCGGCGGCGACGTGGCTCGTGGCCGTCCGCGCGAGCAGCTCGAGCGTGGGGTCGTTCGCCACCGCCTCGCCGTGGAGCACGCCGCAATGGCCGTGCGCGGTGTACTCGCACAGGCAGACATCGGTGACGAGGAGGAGCTCCGGCACCTCCGCCCGCACGGCGCGCAGCGCACGCTGCACGATGCCGTCCTCGATCCACGCGCCCGAGCCCTCGTCGTCCTTCGTCTCGGGGATCCCGAACAGCATCACGGCCCGGATCCCGAGTGCGTGGAGGGCGGCGCACTCGCGCACGATCTCGTCGACCGAGCGCTGCGCGATGTCGGGCAGGCCCTCGACGGGGCGCACGACGCCCTCGCCGGGACAGGCGAAGAGCGGCATGACGACGTCGTCGAGCAAGAGCGCCGTCTCGCGCACGAGCGCGCGCAGTGCGACGCTGCCGCGGAGCCGACGCAGGCGCGTGGTCGGGAACGAGGTCACGGCGACACTCTAGTGTGGCGCCTCGGGCGGTCAGCCCGGGAGGCGCGCCGTCCGCCCGAGCGGCTCCGTCTGCCCGGCGGCGGCGGATCGGCGGTCGCCGCGATCCGTGTCCGTGTCCAGAGGGGACGATGCCCCTGTCCGAAAAGGACAATCTCCCTACGGCCACCGGCCTCCTCCCCACAGCTCGAGCCTAACCCGGGAGCTGTTGCGTGTCTGTCGCACATCGCTCCAAGATCGTTCCAATCGCGGATCGGGGTGCATGCCGACGGCTCGACGTCAGACAGCGCCGGCCCCGCGAAGCGTCTCGCACACGGTCGAAAGCGGCTCGGGTGTCCGTCGCACGCAGCAGCGACGTCCGATACCGTCTATCGGATGCCGACGGCGCAGACCCGGCAAGCAAGGCTGCGTGCTCGACGTCGACGATCCCATCGTCGGGCGCGCCAGATCGCCGTCCTGGGCTTCCTCGCGGCCCTCGCCGTCGTCACGCTGCTCCTGACTGCCTTCGGCTCCGGCACGCCGAGCATCGTCGGCGGGCCCGACGACGTCGTGCCGGTCCGGGCAGGCCTGCCGGGGCGCCCCGACCTCCAGCCGCTTGCGAGCGTCGGCAACCTGCAGCTCGTGATGCCCGTCGCCGCGGGCGCCGTCACAGGCGTCGGCTTCCACGGAACGAGCCGCGGCGGTCTCGACCTCAAGCCCGCGGGGCGGCAGGGGAACGAGGGCGCGCTGGCGCGGCTGTGGCGGCGAATCACCGGAACGGGACAGGACGGGCCGGTGTGGTACCAGCTCGGAAGCCGCGGATCATCGGTCGCCGCCGTCGGCGCCGCACCGGGCACCGACGTCTACGCCCCGGTCGACGGCACGGTCGTCGCGATCCGCGACCAGGTGGTGGGCGGCGACACGATCGCCTCCCGGGTCGACATCCGACCGAACCGTGCGCCGTCGATGATGGTGTCCGTCTCGAACATCTCGCCGGACCCCGTCCTCACGGTCGGATCGACGCTCGTCGCCTCGAGCACGAAGATCGGCAAGGCAGTCGACATCGCCGCCGTCGAGAAGCAGGCGCTCGCGAAGCACGCGCGCGACGGCGGCAACAACGTCGCGGTCTCGGTGTACCCCACCGACGGCGCGCTCCCGTAGGCGCGTGAGGATCCTCTTCGTCGCGGACGTCGTCGGGCGTCCCGGGCGCGATGCGATCGAGGCGCGACTGCCGGGGCTCCGGGAGGAGCTCGGCATCGATGTCTGCGTCGTCAACGGCGAGAACGCCGCCGACGGCGTCGGGATCACGCCGCGCCTCGCGCAGCGCCTCCTCGCCGCCGGCGCGGACGGCATCACGCTCGGGAACCACGCGTTCCGCCGGCCGGAGATCGGGACGCTGCTGCAGACGAGCGACCGGATCGTCCGGCCCGCCAACCTGAGCATCCGCACGCCTGGACGCGGCCTCGCCGTCCTCGAGACGGCCGCCGGCCGCGTGGCGATCGTGAACCTCCTCGGCTCGCTCTACCTCGAGCCCGCGCGAAGCATGTGGGAGATCGTCGACGACCTCGTCGCCGAGGCGCGAGGCGCGACCCCGGTCGTGCTCGTCGACGTCCACGCCGAGGCGACGAGCGAGAAGGTGGCGCTGGCGCAGTGGCTCGACGGCCGCGTGACCGCGGTGATCGGCACCCACACCCACGTGCAGACGAGCGATGCCCGCGTCCTGCCGGGGGGCACCGCCGCAATCACGGACGCCGGCATGACCGGTCCGCACGACTCCGTGATCGGCGTCCGGACCGAGCTCGCGACCCACCGGATGCGGACAGGGCTGCCGGTGCGGTTCGAGACCGCCGATCGCGGCGTGCGCATCGAGGGGGCGCTCGTCACCTGTGACCCGGAGACGGGACGGGCAGCCGCGATCGAGGCGGTTCGCGTTCCGCATCCGTGACCGCGAGCACCACGAGCAGCGCCACGAGCAGCAGGTCGCGCACGAGCACGAACGCGGAGGCGACCGGGTCGAACTCCTTCACGAGGGCCCAGTAGAGGCCGGGAAACCACACCGCCGTCGCGGCGCACGCAGCCGCGAGGAGGCCGAGGACAGCCCGCGAGCCCGGGCCGAGGACGAACGGAACGAGGAAGACGAGCCAGACGAGGTACTGGGGCGAGAGCACCTTGCTGAAGGCCACGAAGGCCACGACCGAGCCGGCGGCATGCCGCACGAGGCGCCGGGGTGTGGCCGGGCCTCTCCAGAACGATCTCCACACGAGGAGGAGCGCCGCCGCACCGACCACCGTCGAGACGCCTGCAAGCACCGCGGCGGCGGTGCCGTCGAGGTTCTGCGAGCCCGAGCCCGAGCTCCAGGTGAGCGACATCCCGGCGACGTGGTGCAGCGCGAGCAGGACCCCGGAGGCAAGGCTCTCGATCTGGAGCGGCCGGCTCAGCTGGCCCCACAGGCTGTCCGCGACCCCGCCGGGGGACATGACCGCGAAGGCGGCGTAGGCGACGACGGGCACCGCGGCGCACTCCGCGAGACGGGTGAGCGCCACCCGCCTCCCTGACCGGCGCCAGATCCACATGACGGCGATCGGCAGCGCCACGACCGGATAGACCTTCGTCGCGGTCGCGAGGCCGAGGAGGAGGAGCCCGAGCCGATCCCTCCCGCCCGCGAGCGCGAGGAGTGCGAGGAGGAGGACGAGCACGGGAACGAGGTCGAACCGCGTCAGGATCACCCCGCCGAGCGCGAGCGGGGTCGCGGCGACGAGCGCGAGGCGGAGCCGCGTCTCGCCGGGAGTCGCACCGAGCACGCGCAGGAGCCGGGCGGAGACGAGCACCGCAGCGAGCCCGACGGCCGCCATCAGGCCGGAGAAGACGACGAAGAAGGCCCCGCGCGACGACGTCACGAGGGCAGGGAGGGCGAACGCGACGATCGATCCGGGCGGGTACTCGAGGTCGACGTCGCGATACGGCACCGCGCCGCCTGCGATCCGCTCCCCCAGGTCGCGGTAGCGCGTGATGTCGACGACCTCGAGGCGGCCGCCCCTCACGTAGTGCCAGACGAGCGTCGCCGCGCCCGCGAGCAGGACGAAGGCGACCGCCGCGACCGCCCCGGGGCGCCGTGCGGCCGACGCGACCGCCGCGATCACCCCGCCGGCCCGGCCCGCCCAGGAGCGCCGGCCGGGGCAGTCGGTCTGACGCCGTAGAGCATGAGCAGCACGAACGGCAGCACCCAGGGAAGGTAGAGGTAGAACCAGTGCGTCAGCACGAGCTGGAACCCGGCGAGCAGCGCCGCCGTGAGCGCCGCGAGCTCGAGCGGCCCGCGGCGGCGCGGAATCACGGCGACAGCGCCTGCGAAGACGAGCAGCAGGGCCTGGAGGCCGATCTGGACGAGGTGGAGGTCGGGGACGCCGGCGGCGTGGTACTGGCCCCAGTCCCAGGGAGAGAACGGCGAGTCGCGCCCGACCTGGTAGGCGATCGTGCTATCCCACATCGTCCGCGCCGCCTCGAGGACGTCCGGCTCGAGCAAGAGCACCGACAGCGAGGCCACGGTCACCCCCGCAAAGCCGAGGACGAATCGCATCGTCGAGCGACGCCGGTGGGCGAGCCAGAGCGGCGCCGCGATGAACGCGGCGAACTTGGCGAAGCCGGCGGCCGCCACGGCCGCGCCCCGCGCCGCCGGTCGGGATGCGAGCAGGAAGCCCCAGACGAGGATCGCCGGCATCAGCGCGTCGTTCGTGTTCGCGTTCAGCGCGTAGGCCGTGAAGGGAAAGGCAGCCCAGCCGAAGGCGAGCGTGACTCCCGCCCGCACGCCGCCGAGGCGAAGGCCGCAGACGACGAGCCCGAGCAGCACGAGGAGGTCGAAGGCGATCGTGGCCGCGTGGGCAGCCCAGAGCGTGTCCCACCGGCCGCTCCAGCCGAAGATCCCGACGAAGGGAACGTAGGCCGCGTAGGTGAGCGGGCCGTAGGTGTCGCCGTTCGCGTTCGACGACTCGCAGCGCCCGTTCGCCTGGATCCGGTCGCGGATGGGCCCGTCGGAGTCGTCCTGGCCGCACGCCGACAGGTCGCCCTCGACCGGCATTCGCCCGTACGGCGCGTGACCGTCGAGCAGGCGGTCGGCGCCGATCACGCCGGCGTAGCCGACGTCGGTCACGGGCGTCGGGCCCGAAACGTTCAGCGCGATCCGGAACCCGACGAGGAAGACGACCGCCGCGACGAGCACCCAGATCGGAAGCACCGGCTTCACGGGTCGGAGGCCCCGGCCGCGAACGCCGACCCACGCGCACCGCACCGCCAGGTACGCGAGCGGCGGGGCCGCGAGCCCCGCGGACTGGATCACCCGCCCGTGGTTGAAGAACGCGAGCGACACCCCGAACGAGAGCAGCACGAGCAGATCGAGGTTGCGGAGGGAGAGCGGCTTGCGCAGGTCGGCGAGGCCGACCAGGAAGACCGCCGAGAGCGCGAGCCACACGGGCCAGCGCAGGAGCACCGAGCCGCCGAACTGCCCCGGATTGCCCCGCGCCATCCCCCACGCCACCTGCGGGCCCGCGAGCGTGCGCGTCACGCGTCGCGTCGCGTCCTCGACGGTCCCGCCCGCTACCTGACCCGCCTTGCCCGACCAGACGCGGACCGTCCAGGTCCGGGTCTTCTCGTCGAGCTCGGCGGCGGTGATCGGGTCCGGTGGGTAGCGCGCGAGCCACGCCGAGACCTTGGGGGTTGCGAGCACGGCCGCGATCGCCTCCTGCTCGGTGAGGGAGGGAGGCGCGATGCCGATCGGCGCCGCCGGCAGCGCCGGCCCGTCGGCTGCGGCGGCGGCACCTGCGAGGAGCAAGAGGACGAGGAGGGCGGCGACGCCGAGCCGGATCGCCCGGGCGGGGCGAGCGGTCAGCGGCGGAACGACCAGAGCTTGTTGCCGATGAAGTTGACGGGCGTCACGGTGACGATCGCGATCGCCTGCGCCGGGATCTTGCCGAGCCCGAGCTCGACCAGCACGTAGAGCACGAGCAGGTTCGCTCCAAGCGCGAGCAGGGAGACGACGAGGAACCGCAGCCCCTGCATGACGACCCGGCCGCGGTCGTCCCGGAACGTCCAGGCGCGGTTGAGGGTGTAGTTGTTCGTCACCCCGACGAGGAACGATATCACCGCGGCCGGAATGTAGTGGACGCCGAGCGGATCGACGCAGAGCCAGTAGACGGCGAGGTTGACGCCGTAGCCGATCGAGCCGACGACGCAGAACTTGAGAAGCTGCAGCCAGTTCCCTAGGTGGCGCAGCGAAGCGTTGACCCGCTGACGCGAGAGCCCAGGTCGTGCCGGCGTCCGGGTCGCGGTCGGTTCCATCCGGTCGAACGGTACCGGCTCGTCCTCCGGGGCTCTCAATCGCCTCCCTCGAACGCGCCGGCGCCGAGGAGCGGGACGAAGCGGCAGGCGACAGTGCGCCGCACCGCGATCTCGTCGCCCTGCCGCTCGACGAGCGCGAGCGACTGATCCTGCCGCGAGCCGACCGGGATCACGAGCCGCCCGCCGGGCGCGAGCCGCCTGACCAGGCCGTCGGGAACGACCGGCGAGGCCGCCGCGACCGCGATCGCGTCGTAGGGCGCGTGCCCGGGCCCTCCGGTCGAGCCGTCGCCGACGACGACGATCGCGTTCCCGACGCCGGCGGCGGCGAGGGCGTCCTCGGCCTGCGCCGCGAGCTCGGGAACGCGTTCGATCGAGACGACCCACCGGGCGACACGGGCGAGGACGGCTGCCGCGTAGCCGGACCCCGTCCCGACGTCGAGCACCGTCTCGTCGCCATGGAGGCGCAGGAGCTCGCACATGAGCGCGACCATGTACGGCTGCGAGATCGTCTGCCCGTGCCCGATCGGCAGCGCCGCGTCATCGTAGGCGCGCGCCGCGAACGCGGGCGGGACGAAGAGCTCGCGTGGCACCTCGGCCATCGCCGCGAGCACGCGCTCGTCGACGATCCCGCGCCGCCGCAGCTGCCGGTCGACCATCCGCGCCCGGGCGGCGGCGGGATCGATCAGCTGCGACGGACCGGCCGTACCGGGCTCACTTGGCGAGCGTCCGCAGGCCCGCGTACCGCTCGGCCGTGCGCTTGCGGATCCGGAGCGCCAGCGCCGGGAGGACGACGGCCTCGACGTAGCCGACGATCGGCACGAACGCGAGGCCGGCGACGACGAGAGCCGCGCCGGC
>VGCB01000039.1 GCA_016870235.1 Actinomycetota bacterium
CATGGGACGCGACCATCTGGAACATCTCGAACGACCTCGGCGGCCTCGGCGCGGAGGTGCAGGCGGCGAAGGACGCCGGCATCCCCTTCATCACCACCTACGGCGGTGACGTGGCGGGCAGCGTCGACATCTTCGAGAACGAGTTCCTGAGCGGCGCGCTCGTCGCCCAGTACCTCTTCGACCGGCTGAACGGCAAGGGCACGATCGTCGAGGTCGGCGGTGACTTCACGCCGCCGCTCCGGCAGCGCTCGGCGATCCTCCGCTCGGTGCTGTCGCAGTACCCGGGGATCAAGCTGAAGCAGTTCATCAAGATCAACCCGGCTGACCCGGTGAACAGCGCGGCGAAGGCCGTCGAGGCCTATCTCCTCGCGAACAAGGACATCGACGCGTTCTACACGCACTGGGACGAGCCCGGCGCGGGCACGGCGCTCGCGATCAGGAAGACGAAGTCGAAGGCGTTCGTCACGAGCTGGAGCTTCGACGCGTCGGGCGTGAAGCTCGTGCAGTCGGGCCAGATCGCGGCGACGGTCGCCCAGGCCAACAAGCAGATCGGCGCGATCGCGTGCCGGTATGCGGCTCACGCGGCGGCCGGCAACCAGCTGCCCGAGCGGACGATGGTCTCGACCGGGCTCCTGCGCCAGGACAACATCTCCTAGATGACCGGCGGGGCCTTCCCGTTCAAGAACGTCGGCGAGCCGTTCATCATGGCGCCGGGTCCCCAGGTGTCGTTCAAGTAGGCGCGTGACCTCGAGCACGCTGTCGGCGACGGACGGGGGGGCGACGAGCCCTCCCGCCGTCGTCGTGCGCGGTCTCAGCAAGGCGTACGCCGGCGTCCAGGCCGTGAACGCGGCCGACGTCGACATCCGCGCCGGTGAGATCCACGGGCTGATCGGCGAGAACGGGGCCGGGAAGTCGACGCTGATCAAGATGCTCGCCGGCGTCGTCCAGCCCGACGCGGGGACGATCGAGGTCGGCGGCGCGCCGGGCTCGCTCCCCGACGTCGCCGCCTCCGAGTCGGCGGGCATCCGCGTTCTGCACCAGGAGTTCGCGCTCGTGCCCCGGTTGACCGTGGCCGAGAACGTCCTCCTCGGCCATCGGCTGCCCCCCGCAGGTCCGTTCGTGAGCCCGCGCGCGATCCGCGCGGAAGCAGCCGCAGTGCTGGCGCCCTTCGCGCCGGACATCGACGTCCGCCGGAAGCTCTCCGAGCTGCCGACGGCACAGCGCTGGCTCGTCGCGATCGCGCGCGCGTGCACGGGCGAGCACGCTCGGCTCGTCGTGCTCGACGAGCCGACCGCGTCGCTCGGCGAGCACGAGGTCGAGGTGCTCTTCGCCGCCGTCCGCCGGCTCGCCGCCAGCGGCACGGCCGTACTGTTCGTCTCGCATCGCCTGGCGGAGGTGATGGAGCTCGCCGACCGGACGACAGTGATGCGGAACGGCCGCGTGATCGGGACCTTCGCGCAGGCCGAGCTGACGCGGGAGCGCATGGTGGAGCTGATCGTGGGCGAGGACCGGCGCGTGCTCGAGGTCGCCCCCGTCGCACCCCCGGCCGACGACGTCGTCCTCGAGGTGCGCGACCTCCACGCGGGGCCGCTCCGAGGCGTCTCGTTCGCGCTCCGGCGGGGCGAGATCCTCGGCATCGGCGGGCTCGTGGGGTCCGGCCGCTCCGAGCTTCTCCTCGCGCTCTTCGGCGCGCTGCCGATCGACTCCGGCGAGGTCGTCCTGGCCGGCGAGGCGCGAGCCCCAACGAGCCCTGCCGACGCCGTCGCGAAGGGGCTCGCGCTCCTCCCAGAGGAGCGCCGCCAGCAGGCGCTCTTCCTGCGCCGCTCGATCCGCGAGAACCTCGTCGTCTCGTTCCTCGACCGCTTCCGGCCGTCTCGCTGGCTCCCGGTTCCGAGCCGGCGGGCGGAGCTTCGCGCCACGGAGGCCGCGATCGCCTCGCTCCGCATCGCCACCGTCGGCCCCGGTCAGAAGATCGCGGAGCTCTCCGGCGGCAACCAGCAGAAGGTGGTCGTCGGCCGGTGGCTGCTCGGCAGCCCGAGCGTGCTCCTGTGCGACGAGCCGACCCGCGGCGTCGACGTCGGCGCGAAAGCGGAGGCGATGATGGAGATCGCCGAGCTCGCAGCGCGCGGGGCGGGCGTCCTCTTCGTCTCCTCCGATCTCGAGGAGGTCGCGCACCTCTCGCACCGCGTGCTCGTCCTGCGCGAGGGCAGGGTCGCCGCCGACCTGCCCGGGCCGGTCAGCGTCGGGCAGATCCTCGAGAACTGCTATCGAGAGGCGGCATGAGCACGGTCGAGGCACCGGTCGGCAAGACGACGTCGGGCGGCTCGCGCGTCCTCGACGTGATCGAGCGGTTCGGGCCGCTCATCTTCCTCGTCGCGATCTGGATCTTCTTCGCGGCGAAGAAGTTCGACACGTTCCCGACGTGGGACAACCTCCTCCTCATCCTCAGCACGGCGGCGCTGCCCGGGATCGTCTCGTTCGGGCTGACGATGACGCTCATCGTGGGCGAGTTCGACCTCTCGATCGGTTCGTGTTCGCGCTCGGCGGGGTGATGGCGACGCAATGGATGGACTCGATCGGCGTCATCCCGTCGGTGCTGCTCGCGGTCTCCACCGGCATCGCGTTCGGCTTCGGAAACGGCGCAATCGTCGCCTTCATCGGCATCTCGGCGTTCATCGGCACGCTCGGAACCGGCGCGATCGCGCAGGGCATCGTCCAGAAGATCACGGGCGGCTCGGCGAAGAACGGGTTCCCCGACGGGTTCCTGCGGATCTCGAGCGACGACACGCTCGGGATCCCGAACGAGGTCTGGATCATGTTCCTCGTCGGGGCGCTGCTGTGGCTCCTCCTCACCCGCACGGAGGTCGGCCGGCGGATCGACGCGATCGGCGGCAACCGGGAAGCGGCGCGACTGGCCGGGATCAGGATCAGCCGCTACATCCTTCTGGTCTTCGTGATCTCGGCAACCTGCGCCGCCTTCGCGGGCATGCTCGCCGCGTCCGAGCTCGACTCGGCGTACGCCAACGCCGGCGACACGTACCTCCTCGACGCCTTCACCGCGTGCTTCATCGGGGCCGCGGTCTTCAAGCCGGGCGAGTTCCAGATTCCGGGCACGCTCGTCGGCGTCCTGATCAGCGCGACCCTCTTCAACGGGCTCTCGCAGGTCGGGGTGGAGGCGTACTGGCAGTTCATCACCAAGGGCCTCATCCTCGTGCTGGCTGTGGCAGCCTCCGGCGTGCTGCTCAAGCGCAGGACGAGATGACACGGGCGAAAGGAGCCGGGGCATGAAGGCAGCGGTGGTCTACGAGTACGGGAAGCCGATCGAGGTGGCGGAGATCACGCTCGGCGGTCTCGCCGACAACGACGTCCTCGTGCGGATCGAGGCGTCGGGCCTCTGCCACAGCGACGTCGCCGTCCAGGAGGGCGGCCTGCCGTTCCCGACCCCGAACATCGTCGGGCACGAGGGCGCCGGCGTCGTCGAGGAGGTCGGCCGCGGCGTGACGAGCGTGAAGCCGGGCGACCACGTCGTGCTCTCGGCCCTGATGAGCTGCGGGCTCTGCGCGTACTGCCAGAAGGGAAGGCCGAACCTCTGCGCCTGGGGGCTGCCGACGATCTTCGGCTGCAAGCACCCGGACGGCGCCTTCCGCGCGGCCGACGCGAAGGGCCGCGACCTCTATCAGTTCGCCTGCATCGGCACGCTCGCGAGCAAGACGATCGTGCCCGAGATCTCGGTGATCAAGATCCCCGAGGACGTCCCGTTCGAGGTCGCCGCGCTCGTCGGCTGCGGCGTCGTCACGGGCCTCGGCGCGGTGTTCAACCGCGCGAAGGTGGCGCCCGGCGCGACGACGGCGGTCATCGGCTGCGGCGGCGTCGGGCTGAACGTGATCCAGGGCTGCCGGATCGCGGGCGCGACCACGATCATCGCGATCGACCCGGTCGTCTCGAAGCGCGATCTGGCACTCGAGTTCGGCGCCACGCACGTCTTCGACCCGACCGCCGAGCCCGTCGTCGAGCGGATCGTCGAGCTTACCGGCGGGGTCGGCGCCGACTACGTCTTCGAGTGCGTCGGCAAGGGCGCGCTGTTCCGGCAGGCATGGGACGCGTGCGGTGTCGACGGCACGCTCGTCGCGATCGGTGTCGCGTCGACCGAGGACATCACCGAGCTGCCCTCGCAGGCGTTCTCGACGAGCGAGAAGACGCTCATGAGCTGCCTCTACGGCACGTCGCGGCCGCGGATGGACATGCCGCTCTACCTCGAGCTGTACCGCCAGGGGCGGCTGAAGCTCGACGAGCTCGTGACGACGCGCTACCCGATCGAGCAGGTGAACGAGGCGATCGCCGACATGCACGCGGGCGTCAACGCGCGCGGCGTGATCGTGATGGCGTAGGAGCCGGGCGCGCCGTGCTGGGCCGGAGCCGTCCGACTGAAGTCGGACGGGGTGGTGTGACGCTATGCCGCGTCCGGCTTCAGCCGGACGCGTCTCAGACGCGGTAGACCCGCTCGGCGTTGCGATAGAAGAAGGCGTCCTGCTCGTCGGCCGAGAGGTCGAGGTCGGCGGCGATCTGCTCGTACGCGGCGACCGCGTCGGCATACGTGCCGTACAGGCCGTCGACCGGGAAGTTGCTGCCCCAGAGGCACCGGTCGATACCGAAGATCTCGAACGCCGCGGCGACGACCGGCCGGATGTCGTCGACCGTCCAGTCGTGCTTCATCATCCCGAGGCCCGACACCTTGAGCGCCACGTTGTCGCGCGCCGCCAGCAGACGGAGGCCGTCCTGCCAGCGCTCGAACCAGCCATCC
Source organism: Actinomycetota bacterium (assembly GCA_016870235.1). The sequence continues at coordinate 4,802 of VGCB01000039.1, forward strand.
TCGTGCATCAGCGGCAGCCCGGAGTGGGTAACGACGATCTGCGTCGACGGGAAGGCCGCCGCGAGATCCGCGCCCTCTCCCATCTGGTGCGCGAAGACCTGGAGGTCGAACGAGAGGCCGTGCCGCTCGAGGAGCGCGAAGCCGCGGCGCCAGTCGTCGCGCGCCATGAGCCCCGGCTCGACGAAGCCGAACCGTGGGTCGTCGTGCGCCTGCACGAGCTGCCGGATGCCGCGAACGTTCGGGTACGCGCAGTGCTCCACGAGGGTGTCCTCGATGTCACCCTGCTCGAGGTGGGCATGCGCGACGATCCCGTGCGGGAAGCCGTGCTCGTCCGCGACCGACTGCAGCCAGGCCGTCTCGCCGACCGGGTCGGTCGGATCCCAGTCGACCTGGACGTGCACGGACTTCCGGAGGTTCGCACCGGCGGCGTCGGCGAGCAGGTTCTCGACCCGGTAGGAGCGCTTGAGCGGCGCGATGTCGCCGACGAAGAGGTCGAGCTCGAGGTCGAGCTGGAGCCACGGGTACGTCCCGGTCTCGAGGTCGTACAGATGATGGTGGGCGTCGAGCGTACGTGCAGGCATGCCTGCGAGCCTACCGTGATTGCGTCCGCCGTTCGAGGCCCGTAGGCTCGCTCCGTGGACGATCGAGACCCGACGGCGGCGATGGCGGCGCAGTTGCGGCGGCTCGAGGACGAGCGCGCGATCCTGCGGACGCTGCACGCGTACGGCCATGCGATCGACTACGGCGACGAGGAGGCGTACGTCGATCTGTGGGCTCCCGACGGCGCCTTCGACGCGCGCGGTCGGAGCCTGAGCGACGTCACGCGTGTCGTCCGCGGTCGCGAGGCGCTCGCCGACTTCGCCGCGCACTTCTCGCGACCGCCGGACGGGTGGCACAAGCACCTGCTGATCGAGCCGCTCGTCGACGTCGGCGGCGACGACGCCCGTGCCTTCTCGTACTTCGCGGTGCTGCGCGAGGAGGAGGACACGCCGTTCGTCTGGGTCTTCGGCCGCTACTGCGACACGCTGCGGCGCTGCGCCGACGTCCGCTGGCGGTTCGTGCTCCGCATCGCCGAGGTCGAGTCGGTCGACACGCGGTACGGATCCCTCGCGTACGTGCGATCGCCTGAGGCGCCGGCAGGCGTCTCGATCTAGGTCGGCTCCGCGCAGCGGTCCGCCGCGGGATTACGCGCCGATTCCGAGGGAGTTATGCTCGCCGTCCCTCGGTCGAAGGACTTGCCCGCTCCGGGGTGCGGTCACGATCGGCTCGAGCGGAGGAGGTCCGACCATGGCTTCTGCGGATGAGTTGAGAGGCGTCATCCCCGCGATCCCGACGCCATTCACCGCGGACGGCCGCGACCTCGACGGCGATGCGCTGCGGCGCATCGTCCGGCATTGCCTCGACGGCAGCGTGCACGGACTGATGACGACCGGCGGCACAGGTGAGTTCCCCCACCTTTCGCGCGAGGAGCGCCGGCGCGTGGCCGAGATCGTCTCGTCGGAGACGGCAGGCGCCGTTCCTGTCTACGCGGGTACTGCCGCGTGCTCGACCTGGGAGGCGATCGCGCTGATCGAGGACGCCGCCGCGGCTGGCGCGGACGCGGCGATCCTGACGCCGCCCTTCTACTTCCCGATCCCCCGCGAGTGCTTGCACCGGCACTTCGCCGACGTGGCCGCCGCGAGTCCCGTGCCGATCGTCGTGTACAACAACCCGCTCTACACGGGGATGGACCTCGACCCGCCCCTGATCGCAGAGCTGATGCGGCTCGACAACGTGATCGGCCTCAAGCAGTCGAACGCCGATCTCGGAGCGCTCGTCGAGGCCATTCGCCTGGCGGACGGGACGGGACGGTCGCTCTGCACGGGCATCGACAGCCAATTCTACGCCGCGCTCTGCGTCGGTGCTCGGGGGATCTGGTCGACGGCGGCCTCGATCGTGCCCGCTCAGATGGTGCGGCTGTACGAGCTCATGGTCGCCGGCGACCACGAGGCGGCGCGGGCGCAGCACGAGCTGCTGCAGCCCCTGAACCGGTTCCTCGAGTACGACCCCGGCTACGTCTCGCCGACGAAGGAAGCACTGACGATGATGGGCATCTCGGCAGGACCCGTTCGGCGGCCCTTGCCGGACTTCCCGGAGCCGGAGCGGCCGGCGCTCCGCGAGGCGCTCGCCGCTCTCGGCGCGCTCGACCTGGCGGTCACGCGATGAGGCTCGTCACGTTCGTCGCGGGCGGTCGGCGCGCGGTCGGCGCCGTCGACGGCGCACGGGTCGTCGACCTGCAACTCGCCTACGCGCTCCACCTCGCGGACACGACGGGTGACCCGTACGCGCTCGAGGCCGCCTCCGTGCGGATCCCCCAGAGCATGACCGCTTTCATCGGCGGGCTCGAGCCCTCCTGGCGGTCGGCGGAGACCGCGCTCGCGTAGGCGCTCGAGCACGCGGACGCCGAGGGCCCCACGGGAGGGCCGGTCGTGTACGCGCTCGACGAGGTGCGGCTCGCCGCCCCGCTGATCCCGCCCGTGATCCTCAACTCGGGTCAGAACTACTGGGACCATCGCGACGAGAAGCCGGAGGTCGACCAGGAAGAGCCGGAGTTCTTCCTGAAGACGCCGCTCGGCGTGATCGGTCCGGACGAGCCGGTGATCCTCGACCCGGTCGTGACGGGGAAGCTCGACTACGAGGTCGAGCTCGCGGTCGTGATCGGCAAGCCCGGTCGCCACATCCCGAAGGAGCGGGCGCTCGAGCACGTCTTCGGCTACACGGTCGCGAACGACATCACCGCACGGGACCGACAGGCGGTCCCGCACCCAGAGGGCGGCTTCGAGTACCGGCTCGGGCCGGGCAAGAACTTCGACACCTGTGCCCCGCTCGGCCCGTGGATCGTCACCCGCGACGAGGTCGCCGATCCCCAGAGCCTGGGACTCCGCACGCTCGTCAACGGCGAGATGCGGCAGAACAACTCGACCGAGAAGATGATCTGGACCGTCGCCGAGATCATCGCGTTCTTCTCGCACTTCTACACGCTGCAGCCCGGACTCGTGATCGAGACGGGGACGCCCGGGGGCACGGCCTGGGCGACCGATCCCGAGATCGGAGGCAAGCCCTACGACCGCGGTGACGTCTTCCGCGGCGGCTATCTCCAGCCCGGCGACGTCGTCACCGTCGAGATCGACGGGATCGGCCGGCTCTCGAACCCGATCGTCGGGGGCTGACGGAACACGGTCTCAAGAGAGCGAACGAAGGAGGGACGATGAGCCTGCTCATACCCGACGCGTCCACGCTGTTCCTCAACGCGCGCCTGATCGACGGCCACGGGGGGAAGCCCGTCGCGAACGGCGCCGTGCTCGTCGAGAAGGGCGAGATCACGAAGATCGGTCGCACGCAGGACTTCCCGGAGGGGTTGAACGGGAACCTGCGCGTCCTCGATCTCGAGGGGCGCACGCTGATGCCGGGGCTGATCGAGGGCCACTTCCACATCTCGTTCTGGGGTGTTCGCGAGCTCCCCGACCTCGACCTCAAGCTTCCGGCCGAGCGGACGACCGTGTACGCCGTCAAGAACGCCGAGCTCGCGCTGCGTTGCGGCTACACTGGCGTCGCCAGCGCCGGCGCGCTCCACCGGATCGACGTCACGATCCGCGACATGGTCAACGAGGGTGTCATCCCGGGCCCGCGCATGGCCGCCTCCGGCTGGGACATCTGCGCAACCTCCGGCATGCTCGACTGGAATCCGCCCTTCTGGAAGCTGGGCATGGACGGGCTCGCGATCTTCGCCGACGGCGTCGACGAGGTGCGCCGCGCCGTGCGCCAGAACATCAGGGAAGGCGCGGACGTGATCAAGGTGTACGTGACGGGCGAGGGCCTGCTGCGACCGAGCTCGCCGCCCGAGGAGACGATGTACTCGATCGAGGAGCTCCAGGTCGCAGTCGACGAGGCGCACAAGCGCAACCGCCAGATCGCTGCCCACGTTCGCGGTAACGACGGAGTCAAGCTGTGCGTCGAGGCTGGCTTCGACGTGCTCGAGCACGCGACCTACGCGGACGACGCGGCCGTCGAGATGATCGCCGAGAAGCGGGACGAGATGTTCGTCGTGCCCGGACTCGGCTACCACTGGGGCATCCTCGAGAAGGGAGTCGACTGCGGGATTCCGCCGGAGGTGATGGCGGCGACCGAGTACCAGGAGGAGTGGGAGCTCGGCTGCATCGCCATGGACAAGCTGCGCAAGGCCGGCGTTCGCGTCGTCCCAGGCGGCGACTACGGGTTCGTTTGGTGCCCCCACGGCGAGTACGCGAAGGACATCGAGCTGTTCGTGACCGACATGGGGTTCTCGCCGATGGAGGCCATCGTGGCCGCGACGAAGCACGGCTCCGAGCTGCTCCGGCTCGACCATCTCTGTGGGACGATCGAGGTCGGCAAGCGCGCCGACATCCTCGTCGTCAACGGCGACCCGCTCGAGGACATCGCCATCCTCCGGGACCGCGCGAAGCTCGATCTGGTGATGAAGGACGGCAAGGTCTACGTGAACAACCTCGGGCTGCCGCAGGAGCTCCCCGCGATCGCCGACTTCACGATGGACATCGAGCACATCCAGAATGCGAAGGCGGCGCCCTCGACGATGCCGACGGCAGCCGAGGTCCAGCATTAGCGGAGGAGGCAGATGCCGAAGATCGACGCCAACGGGGTCCGTCTCGAGTACCGCGTCGACGGAGCGGGCCCCTCCGTCGTGCTCCTGCACGGGCTCGGCGGCTCGATCGCGATCTGGGAGCGGGTGATCGAGCCGCTGGCGCAGGAGTTCCGCGTCGTCGCCTGTGACCTGCGCGGTTCGGGCGGGTCGTCCCGCCCGCCCGGGCCGTGGACGCTCGACGACTTCGTCGCGGATCTCGATGCCGTCGTCGAGCAGCTCGCGCTCGCCCCGGCCGCTGTCGTCGGTCATTCGATGTCGGGTGCGATTGCGCTCGCGTACGCGAGCCGGTCACCCGACCGGGTCCGGGCGGTGGTCGGCGTCGGCGCCGTCACGGAACTGGCCGACGCGGGTGCGGCGATGCGGGCGCGCGCCGCAGCGGTCCGTGCAGACGGCATGGCAGAGGTGGCCCTCGCGGTGGCGACGGCCGGCACCGCGCCGTCGTGGCGCGAGCGCGAGCTCGAGGGCTGGGAGGCCTTCCGGTCGCTGCTCGCTGCGAACGACCCCGAGGCGTACGCGCTCCAGGCCGAGGTCGTCGCCACGCTCGACCTCGCCGGCGAGCTCGGGTCGGTCGGCTGCCCGGTGCTGCTCGTCGGCGGCACGCTCGACGCGCCCTCGCCGCCTGCGCTGAACGAGGCGAACGTGGACAGGATCGCGGATGCGCGCTACGTCGAGATCGCGGATTGCGCGCATCTGCCTTCGCTCGAGCAGCCCAACGCGCTGCTCGAGGCGATGGCCCCGTTCCTCCGCGAGACGGCCTGAGCGAGGGGCCTGGGGCCTAGAGCGAGAAGTCGAACATCACGGTCTCCGGCACCGCAAGGACTGCGGCCGTTCGCTGACCTAGAATCCCTGTGGCGGGAACTGCGCACCCAGCGGTGGTGATAGGCGAGGAAGTCCAGCCCCTCGCCGCCTTCGCGCAGATGCACGATCCGCGAACGTCGTCGCGCTCGGGATCACGACCGAAGGAGTCAAGATCCCGCTCGGGCTCAACTTTCCAGATCCTTTCCACAAGAGCCATCCTTGTCGCCGATTTGGGGGTCTTCTGCCGTTCGTGTGGGTAGCTGGACGCTGATCCGTCCGCAGCAGAGGTGGATGAGCGCGATCAGCGGCTCGGCGCTGTGGAAGCCGAA
>VGCB01000040.1 GCA_016870235.1 Actinomycetota bacterium
CCTCCTGATCCGCGCCGTCAAGGGCGAGGAGCTCGAGGGCCTCTCGATCGATCCGCTCTCGTCGAGCCCGATCGGGCCGCTGGGCACGAAGTCGAACATCGCCAAGCTCCAGCCCGAGTTCCGCTCGTAGACCGGAGACCAGCGGGCGGCGCCGGTGACCCGGCGCCGCCCTCCGCCCGATGATCGACACCACGCGTGGCCCGGTGACCGAGCGCACCTACGCATTCCTGCGCGACGGCATCCTTCGCGGCCGTTACTCCGTGGGCTCGGTTCTCGCCGAGACCGTTCTCGCAGAGGAGATGGGCATCTCGCGGACACCGGTCCGCTACTCCCTTTCTCAGCTCCTGCACGATGGCCTGGCCGAGATCGGCCCGAGACGCCAGCTGATCGTCCGGGGCTTCACCCCCGAGCGTCGCGCGGAGATCCTGCTGCTCCGGGAGCAGCTCGAGACGCTCTCGGTCGCGCGGGCGTGCGAGCGGATGAGCGCGGATCAGATCGACGTGCTCCGACTCAACCTCCTCCGCCAGCGCCGGGCCGCAGGCGAGGGGCGCGAGGACGACTTCATCGACCTCGACGAGGAGTTCCATCTCGGCATCGCGTCCGGCGCCGACCTGCCGCTCCTCGAGCAGTTCCTGCGCCAGCTGCGCGGCTTCGTGCGTCTGGCCCGCCTCGGGGCGCCGCGGCCCCCGCAGGTCCTCGTGCAGGTGGTCGCCGAGCACGAAGAGATCGTCGAGGCGATCGAGTCGCGTGATCCCGAGACGGCGCGCGCGGCGCTCGTGTCGCACCTCGAGCGCAGCGACTACGTGATCGCCCCGCCGGCGGCGACGGAGGCAGCGTCACGATGAGCGCCGGCTTCTGTCTGCGCGGCGCTGCGGTACTCGGGCCGACCGGAACGTTCGAGGGTCCGATCGACGTCGCCGTCGAGGACGGCGTCGTCACTGCGGTCGGACAGGCGGCGCCCTCCGACGCGCCTTCCGTCGACGCGTCGGGGCTCTTCGTGATGCCGGGGATGGTCGAATGCCACGACCATCTGACGATGTCGACGGTCGATCTCGCGGAATGCTTGACGACGCCCGCCACCGAGCTCGTGCTTCGGGCGGCCCGGAACGCGCGGGTGACGCTGGAAGGGGGCGTCACGTTCGTCCGCGACCTGGCCGGCCTCGACCGGGGCATCCGCGACGGGTTCGCCCGAGGCTACGTTCCCGCCCCGCGAATCCAGACCTCGATCGTGATGCTGTCACAGACCGGGGGGCACGGCGACAGCTTCCTCGCCGGGCCGGGGATCGAGGCGTCGGCCCTCATGATCGGGTACCCGGGCCGTCCGCCCATCGTCGTCGACGGCGTCGACGCGATGAGGAAGGCGGTGCGGGAGCTGCTCCGTGGCGGCGCCGACTGGATCAAGGTCGCAGCGACGGGCGGGCTCGTCTCGGATCACGACCAGCCGCTGGTCGCCGAGTTCACGACGGAGGAGCTGGAGGCTGCGGCGTTCGAAGGGAGACGGAAGGGCAAGCCGCTCGCCGCCCATGCCTACGGCGGCGAGGGGCTGACGAACGCCGTCCTCGCCGGTGCGCGCTCGATCGAGCACGGAGGCTTCCTCACGGAGGAGCAGGCGACGCTGATGGCGGAGCGTGGCTGTTGGCTCGTCCCGACTCTCGCCGCCATGCGCGACTGCATCCGGTTCGCAGAGGAGGGCCTCTTGACGCCGACGCAGTGCGAGAAGGTGCTCGGGTTCGGGCTCGAGCTGGGCGCATGCGTGATGCTCGCGAAGGAGCACGGGGTGCGCCTGGCCTCCGGCACCGACTACATCTCGAGCCGCCAGCACGGGCGCAACCTCGAGGAGCTGTCGCTGCTGCGGAAGGCCGGGCTGACCGCAGCCGAGGCGCTCCTCGCCGGCACCGCCTGGGGCGCCGATCTCTGCGGGGTCGGCGACCGCATCGGACGCATCGCGCCCGGCTTCCGTTTCGACGCGATCGTGCTCGACGCCGATCCCGGCGACCTCTCGTGCTTCGAGCAGCCGGGAGCCGTCGCCGGCGTCTTCAAGGAGGGCGCGGTCGTCCTCCCGCATCCGCAGCTCGCCGGGCAGGGCCTCGTGCCGCCGGCACCGGAGCTCCCGGCATGACCGAGCCCCACGTCGCGCTGCGAGGTGTCGGCAAGCGCTTCGGCGGCGTCCAGGCGCTGACGGGAATCGACCTCGAGATCGGACGCAGCACGATCCACGCACTCGTCGGCGAGAACGGAGCGGGCAAGTCGACGCTCGGCAAGATCATCGTCGGCGTCCACCGCCCCGACGTCGGCGAGGTGATCGTCGACGGCCGCACCGTCGCCTACCACTCCCCGCGTGACGCCCTCGCCGACGGTCTCACGATCATCGCGCAGGAGCCGACGCTCGTCCCGTTCCGCACCGTGCTCGAGAACGTGTTCCTCGGGATCGAGACGCGACGTTTCGGTGTCGTCGACACCCGGGCGATGCGGCGGCGCTACGCGGAGCTCGTCGACCGGACCCAGCTCGACCTTCCGGCCGGAGCGATCGCCGGCTCGCTGAGCGTCGCCGACAAGCAGAAGGCCGAGATCCTGCGCGCAATTGCGCGGGACGTGCGACTCGTCGTCATGGACGAGCCCACCTCGGCTCTCACCTCCGACGAGGCCGAGCGCCTGTTCGAGATCGCGCGCCGGCTTCGCGACGGCGGCACCACGATCATCTACGTCTCGCACTTCCTCGAGGAGGTGCTCGGCCTCGTCGACACGGTCACCGTGCTGCGCGACGGACACCACGTCCGCACCGGTTTGGCCGCGGAGGAGTCACCCGCCTCGCTCGTGCAGGCGATGCTCGGACGGCCGATGAGCCTCGTGTTCCCCGCGAAGGCGCCACCACCGGTCGAGGCGCCCATCGTCCTCTCGGTTTCAGGGCTGTCGCGGACAGGGGCGATCGAGGACGTGAGCTTCGAGGTTCGAGCGGGTGAGATCGTCGGTCTCGCGGGGCTGATCGGGAGCGGCCGTTCCGAGGTCGCACGAGCCATTTTCGGCGCCGACCGCCTCGAGAGCGGCACGATCTCGCTCGACGGCGAGCCGATCTCGGTCCGGACGCCACGCGATGCCGTCCGGCGCGGGATCGTGATGCTGCCGGAGGACAGGAAGAGCCAGGGGCTGCTCATGCTCCGCTCGATCGTCGACAACGTGACGCTGCCGCATCTGGCCGGCGTCACGACCGCCGGCGTCATCGAGACCAGGAGGGAGCGACGCCGTGCGGGCGAGCTGATCGACCGGGTGGACGTGCGGGCGAAGACGGGTGTCGCGCGCGTCTCGACCCTCTCGGGCGGCAACCAACAGAAGGTGCTGTTCGCGAAGTGGCTGCTCGAGCGCCCGCGCGTCTTCATCGCCGACGAGCCGACCCGCGGCGTCGACGTCGGCGCGAAGCAGGCCATCTACGAGCTGATCCGCCAGCTCGCCTCGGAAGGGATGGCCGTCGTCCTCATCTCCTCCGAGCACGCCGAGGTCCTCGGACTGGCGCACCGCGTCCTCGTGATGCGGGAGGGACGGATCGTTGCCGAGTTCGACGGGGAGACGATGACCGAAGACGTCGTGCTGCACGCCGCGTTCGCGACCGGAGAGGCAGTCGGCGCGTGAGCCCGAGCCTCAGCGAGACCGTGTTCGGAGAGCGCCGCTTCGACGTCGCCTGGATCCGCGACTACGGCGTCGTGATCGCGTTCATCGCCCTCTTCCTGACCCTCGCGATCTCGAGTGACGTCTTCTTCACCTGGGACAACATGAAGAACCTCGCCTTCCAGACGGCCCCGATCGGGATCATGGCGGTGGGCGGCACGCTCGTCTTCATCGCCGGGGGATTCGACCTCTCGGTCGGCGCAGTCTCGGCTTTCGCCGGCATCGTCGCCGCGAAGATCTTCATCGGCTCCGGCGTCGGACTCTGGGGCTCGCTGATCCTCGCCGCGCTCGCGGGGCTCGCCATCGGTGTCGCCAATGGGCTGCTGATCACGCTCGGCCGGGTGAACCCGTTCATCGCGACGCTCGCCTCGGCGATCATCATCAACGGGGTCGGCCAGGTGATGACCGAGGGGAACCTCGTCGGCGTCGACGGCGAGCGGTTCACGACGCTCGGGCTGGGAACGGCCTGGGGGATCGGGTACCCGGTGTTCGTCTGGCTTGCGTTCACGCTTGCCTGCGGCTTCCTGCTCTGGCGGACGTCGTTCGGGCGGTACGTCTACGCGGTCGGCGGCAACCCCGAGGCCGCCCGCCTCTCCGGGGTGCGCGTGAACGTCGTGCGGGCGGCGACGTTCGCGATCTCCGGGCTGTCGGGCGGCATCGCCGGCGTCATCTACGTGTCCATGGTCTCGACAGCACAGTGGGACGCGAATCGCGCGATCGAGTTCGACGTGATCACCGCGATCGTGCTCGGCGGCATCTCTCTCCTCGGCGGCGAGGGAGCGATCTGGCGGGCGGTGCTGGGCGCCTGCTTCCTGCAGATGATCGGCAACGGCTTCAACCTGCTCGGCACCTCGACCCAGTGGCAGTACGTGATCAAGGGCGTGATCCTGGCGGCGGCGGTCTCGGTCGACGCCTGGGCGCGGAGATCGCAGCGGTGAGCACCCGGGTACTGGCGTGAGCGTCGTCTCGGTGCTGTCGCTGCCGGTGCGGGCGGGGGAGGAGGAGTCGATCGCGCGACTCTACGACGAGCTCGAGATCTTCGAGCTCTCGCGGCGGTCCGGCGGCTTCCTGGGCGGGCGGCTCCTGCGCCCGCTCGGGGCCGGTGAGCCGTTCCTCGTCATCGCCGAGTGGGTGGGGCCGGAGGACTACCAGCGCTGGCTCGACAACCCGATCCGGGCCGAGCTCGGCGGGAGGATCGCGCCGCTCCTCGATGGCGAGGTCGCGGCCGGCACGGTCTACACGGAGGCCGGGTAGTTGCGGACTGTCAGCTTCGGGTGGACCGGGGCCGAGGTGGGAGCTGTCGGCTTCGGCGCCTGGAGCCTCTCCGGCGCCTACGGCGACGTGGACGAGGAGGTGGCGCTCGCGACGATCGACGCGGCGCTCGAGGCGGGGACGACGATGATCGACACCGCCGACGCCTACGGGCTTGGACACAACGAGAAGCTCGTCGGGCGGGCGCTCGCGGGCCGTCGCGACCGTGTCTTCCTGGCGACCAAGGTCGGCTGGATGGGAGGGGAGTCGAAGCCCGCGATCGACGGCCGACCCGAGCGGATGCAGGCGGCGCTCGAGGCCAGCCTGGCCCGGCTCGGGGTCGACCACGTCGACCTCTGGTACCTGCACCGGCGCGACCCGAACGTCCCGATCGAGGAGACGGTCGGCGGCATGGCCGCGCTCGTCGAGCAGGGCAAGGCGCGGTTCCTCGGTCTGTCCGAGGTCGGGCCCTCGAGCCTGCGGCGGGCCAACGCGGTCCATCCGATCGCGGCGCTGCAGAGCGAGTACTCGCTGTTCACGCGCGAGCCCGAGCAGACCGTGATGCCGGTGACGCGGGAGCTGGGGATCGCCTTCGTGGCGTTCTGCCCGCTCAGCCGCGGGCTGCTGAGCGGCTCGGCGGAGCTCCAGGGCGAGGATGACTGGCGTCGGGAGTGGCCGCGATTCTCCCCGAGCGCCCTCGCCGCGAACCTCGAGAGGGTCTCCCCGCTTCAGCGGGTCGCGGCCGCGCGCGGAGCGACGTCCGCTCAGATCGCGCTCGCCTGGCTCTGCGCCAGGGGCGTGATCCCGATCCCGGGCACGCGCACGCCGTCGCGCGTGGTCGAGAACGCGGCCGCGGCCGCGATCTCGCTCGGCGAGGACGAGATCGCGGAGCTCGACGCCGCCTTCCCGCCCGGCGCTGCGGTCGGGGAGCGCTACGGGGCCGAGCACGCTCGACTCCTGGATGCTTCCACGTGACCGAGGTGCGACGGCTCGAGGCGGTGGATCTCCACGCGTGCGGCGAGCCGGGCCGGGTGATCGTCGGCGGCGTCGACGACGTCCCCGCCGTCGAGCCGACGCTGACGGGGCGGGCCTGGATCACGGGCTACGCGAGGGACGTCCTCGACGAGACCGAGCCGTTCCCGGAGGGATGCGCCCGAGGAGACATCGGGAGCGGCGCGAGCTGATGGGCTACCGGGTCGCACTCGACATCGGCGGCACGTTCACCGACCTCGTCGTCGTCGAGGGTGGGGAGCGGACGTATCCGGGGAAGGTCCCCTCGACGCCGTCCAGCCGCGCCGAGGGCGTCGTCGCCGGCCTCGAGGCGTTCGTGCCCAGGCTCTCCGAGATCGACTTTCTCGTCCACGGCACGACCGTCGGCCTCAACGCCTTCCTCGAGCGCAAGGGCACGCGCGTCCTCCTGCTGACGACCGAGGGACTTCGGGATGCGTACACGATCGCCCGGCACGATCGCAAGGAGCTCTATGCGCTGCAGTACCGCAAGCCCGAGCGCCTCGTGCCGCGCCGCGACGTGCTCGAGGTGCGCGAGCGGCTGCGCTTCGACGGCACCGTCGAGATCCCGCTCGACGTCGGCAGCCTCGAGCCGGCGATCCGGCGGATCGAGAGCGAAGGGATCAACGCGGTCGCGGTGTGTCTCGTGCACGCCTACACGAATCCGGTCCACGAGCTCGCCGTGCGCGAGGCCCTGTACCAAGCCTTTCCCGGGCTCTCGGTGACGCTGTCGCACGAGATCGCGCGGGAGTGGCGCGAGTACGAGCGCGCGTCCTCGGCCGTCCTCAACGCCTACATCGCGCCACGCGTCGAGGGCTACCTCGAGATGCTCGAGGCCGAGCTGGACGCGCGGCGCGTGCGTTCGACCCTCTACGTGATGCAGTCGAACGGCGGCATCACCACCGCCCGCCGCGCCCGCCGCGCCCCGATCCAGACGCTCCTCTCCGGCCCGGTGGGAGGGACGATCGGAGGCGCCGCCCTCTCGCGCGCGTCTGGCCGTCCGAACCTCCTCTGCGTCGACATGGGCGGGACGTCGTTCGACCTCAGCCTCATCGTCGACGGCGCCCCCGGCGTCTCGAGCGAGACCGAGCTCGAGGGCCTTCCCGTCCTCCTCTCGCTTGTCGACATCCACACGATCGGCGCCGGCGGTGGCTCGCTCGCCTGGCTCGAGGCCGGCGGCCTCCGCGTCGGGCCGAAGTCGGCGGGCGCGGAGCCAGGACCTGCCTGCTACGGCCGAGGAGGGACGGAGCCGACCGTGACAGACGCGAACCTGCACCTCGGCCGGCTCGACCCGTCGAGCTTCCTCGGCGGGCGTGTGCGGCTCGACGCCGACGCGTCGGAGGCGGCCCTGCGATCGCTCGGCTCGCGGCTCTCACTCACCGAGACGGCGCTCGCCGAGGGAGTGCTCCAGATCGTGAACGCGAAGATGGCCGACGCGATGCGCACGATCACGGTCAAGCAGGGCATCGACCCCCGGGACTTCACGCTCGTCGCCTTCGGCGGCGCCGGTCCGATGCACGCGGCGTGGCTCGCGGCGGAGCTCGAGATCGCCGAGACGATCGTGCCCTGGAGCCCGGGCACCTTCTCGGCCTGGGGCATGCTCCAGACCGACATGCGCCACGACGTCGTGCGGAGCTTCTTCCACCCGCTGGCCGAGGTCGACGCCGGCGAGCTCGGCGTCGTGCTCGGGGAGCTCGAGGCAGAGGGAAGCGCGCTCCTCGCCGAGGAAGGCATCCCCGACGGCGATCGCTACGCGACGCGGTCGGCGGACATGCGATACGTCGGCCAGGAGTACACGGTGCCGGTTGCCGTGCCCGCGCGGCTCGATCTCGCCAATCTCGACGCCGCGTTCCACGACGCCCATGCGACCCGCTACGGCCACGCCACCCCGGGCGCGCCCGTCGAGCTCGTCAACCTCCGGCTGGCCGCGATGGGACGCGTCGGCGCCGGTCCGACGCCGTTCACGTCGCCCGGCGACGACGCGGGCGCGCTCGTCGGGCGTCGAGCGGTCGTCTTCGCGGGCGACGAGCACGAGACGCCGATCTTCCGGCGTGAGCACCTGCCCACCGGTTGGAGTCACGAGGGAGCCGCGATCCTCGTCGAGCTCTCCGCGACGACGGTCGTGCCGCCCGACTTCGTCACCCGCGTCGACGAGTGGGGCAACCTCGTCGTCGGGAGGTCCGGATGATCGCCGACCCGATCACGACCGAGATCATCCGCAACGCCTTGGTCTCGTGTGCTCAGGACATGAACGCGACGCTGATCCGCTCCTCCTACACGCCGATCATCTACGAGGGGAAGGACTGCGCGGTCGCGATCCTCGACGGCGAGGGCGGGGTGCTCGGCCAGTCGCTCGGGGTGCCGCTCTTCCTCGGCAACCTCGAAGTGTGCGTGAAGCTTACGGTCGAGACACTCGGGTGGGAGGCGTTCCGCGACGGGGACGTCTTCTTCGTCAACGACTCGTACATGACGGGCACGCACCTGAACGACGCGACGATCTTCGCGCCGATCTTCTGGCGCGAGCAGCTGGTCGGGTTCTCGGCGACGCGCGCGCACTGGCTCGACGTCGGCGGCAAGGATCCGGGCGGGTCGATGGACTCGCGCGAGATCTACCAGGAGGGCCTGCGGCTGGGGCCTATCCGCCTCTACGACCGGGGCCAGCCGCGCGAGGACGTGATCGACATCCTCCGGCGCAACGGCCGCTTCGGCACCTCTGCGATGGGGGACATGAATGCGCAGATCGCCGCCTGCCGCACCGGCGAGGCGCGGTTACGAGCGATCCTCGATCGCTTCGGGCTCGAGACTTACGAGGCGGCGCGCGCCGCGATCTACCGGCAGTCCGAGGCGCTCGAGCGCGACGCCGTCGCCGCGATCCCCGACGGCAGCTACGTCGCCGAGGGGTCGCTCGACGACGACGGCCTCGGTCATGGGCCGCTGCCGGTACACGTACGCGTCGACGTCACGGGCGACCGGATCGCGATCGACCTCGCGGGCTCGGCCCCGATGACCGAGGGCCCGATCAACGGCGGGCTGGCCCAGGCGATCTCCGCCGTCCGCGTCGCGTTCAAGCTCCTCGTCCATCCCGAGCGGCCAGTCGACGGCGGCACCTTTCGCACGCTCACCGTCGCGGTGCCGCCGCGGACGATCTTCTCGGCGGAGGAGCCGGCAGCCTGCCAGTGGTACTTCACGCCGTGCGGGCTTCTCATCGACCTGATCGTGGAGGCGCTCGCGCCCGTCCTGCCTGCGGCGGCTGCGGCGGCACACTACGGCGACTCGATGGTCGTCTACCTCGAGGGCACCGATCCGCGCCGCCACGGAGCGCGGTTCCTGATGAACGCTCCGCATCCGGGCGGCTGGGGCGGGTTCGAGGGCGGCGACGGCGCCGACGGGCTGATCAACAACGTCAACGGCGCCTTCAAGGACTACCCGGTCGAGGTGGCCGAGACGAAGTGGCCGATCGTCGTCCGCCGCTACGGCCTGCGCCCCGACACGGGCGGGCCGGGCCGTTTCCGCGGCGGCTGCGGCGTTCATCGCGAGTTCGAGCTCGCGGGGCCGACGCGTCTCTCGCTCTGGTTCGAGCGATCCGTGACGCCTGCCTGGGGGCTCTTCGGCGGTGCGGATGGAGCGAAGCCCGACGTCGTCATCGACGAGGGGCGACCCGGCGAGCGCCACCTGCTCAAAGCGAACGCGCTGCCGCTGCCGCCAGGTTCGACGTTCCGGCTCGAGACAGGGGGCGGAGGAGGGTTCGGCGACCCGCGCGAGCGCGAGCCCGAACGGGTGCGAGCCGACGTGCTCGACGGGTACGTGTCGATCGCCGGGGCCGAGCGCGACTACGGTGTCGTGCTCGACCCGGAGACGTTCGAGGTGAAGGAGCTCAGGCGATGACCCAGCTGGCAGCACGTCTCGATGCGGTTCAGGCTCATCTCCAGGCGGCGGGAGTCGACGGCTGGCTCCTCTTCGACTTCCGCGGCTCGAGTCCGTTCGCCGCACGCATCGCCGGCGTTCCCGCGGACACGATCCTCACGCGTCGGTGGTGGGTGACGGTGCCCGCCGAGGGCAACCCCTTCGTCACGGTCAGCGCGATCGAGAGCGGCTCGTTCCCCGACCTCGGGATGACACGTCGCACGTACTCGACGCGGGACGAGCTCGTGTCTGCGCTCGGCGCGTCCGTCGCCGGCTGGCGCCGCGTGGCGATGGAGTACTCGCCGAACGGGAACGTCCCCTACGTGTCGACGGTCGACGCCGGCACGATCGACCTCGTCCGCTCGCTCGGCGTCGAGGTCGTCAGCTCGGCCGACGTGCTCCAGCTGCTTCTCACCTGGAGCGACGGGCAGATCGCCGGCCATCGCGACGCTGCGCAGGCGCTGACGGAGACGAAGGACGCCGCGCTCCGGCTGTTGCGGGAACGCGTCGCCGCCGGCGCGCGGCTCGACGAGCACGAGCTCCAGACCGCGATGGTCGGCGAGCTCGAGCGACGC
>VGCB01000041.1 GCA_016870235.1 Actinomycetota bacterium
TTGACGCCGATCGGGTTGTGGACACCCGAGAGGAACTCGACGTGGGCGCCGTCGAGCTCGCGCGTCCGCTCGCCGGCCCACAGGAGGTGCGCGCTGAGCGCGTACCACTCGCCGGTCAGCGGGTCCTTGCGGACGAGCGGTTCCTCGTAGTCGAGCAGGAGCGCCTCGTGGCTCGTGTACACGTCGACCTCGTGCAGCGAGCGCTCGTCGGCGAGATCGATCCCGCACGCCTGCATGAACGCGAGCGCGTGCCCGATCTCGTGCGCCAGCTGCTCGTAGCGCCGCCCCTCCGGGGAGCTGGCGACGAACTCGCGGTTCCAGGTATGAACCTGCGTGATGTCGGCGAACCCACCCTTCGTGAGGGCGCGGAGCAGGTTGAGGGTCGACGCCGCCTGGAAGTACGCCTCCACGATCCGGGCGGCGTCGGGCTCGCGCGCGGCCGCGGTCGCCTCGTCGGAGTGGACGATGTGGCCGCGGAAGGACGGGATCTCGATCTCGCCGATCCTCTCCGTCGGCGACGACCGGGGCTTCGCGAACTGGCCGGCGATCCGTGAGACCTTCACCACCGGCAGCGCGGCGCCGAACGTCAGCACCGCCGACATCTGCAGGAAGACCTTGAGCTTCTCGCGGATCGGGATCGTCTGCACGTCGCGGAACGACTCGACGCAGTCGCCGGCCTGCAGGAGGAACGCGCGGCCCTCGGCCGCCTCGGCGAGCGCGGACTGCAGCGCCCGGACCTCGCCCGCGAAGACGAGCGGCGGGAGCACCCTGAGCCGCTCGCCGGCGGCGGCGAGCGCCGTGCGATCGGGCCACTCGGGCTGCTGCCCGGCGATCCGGCGGCGCCACGAGTCGGGCGCCCAGGTGGGCTCGGTCACGGCCATGAGCAGGTGATTGTAGGCGTGCGAGCGGTGAGCGAAGCCGCCTCGAGCGGAATCGTGGCGACGGGCCCGGCCCGGCTCTATCCTGAGGCCCATGCCTTCCGTCGCCCCTCGGCAGCGCTGGTGGCGCCGCGGGCGAGCCGGAAGCCTGCGCGCCGCCTGAGGGGCGAGCACCGTCTCGCCCGGGGCCTCCCACCGGGAGGTCGCGCTCCTCCCGCGAGGAGGTCGAACCGTCTGCGAGCAGAAAGGGGAACAGGACGAGATGAGAGTGTTCAGCGGCATCCAGCCGACCGGCGACAAGCACCTCGGCAACTACATCGGCGGCTTCCGCCAGTACGTGGCGACGCAGGAGCAGGGCGAGGCGTTCTTCTGCATCGTCGACCTGCACTCGATCACCGTCGACTACGACCCGCGCGACCTCCACGACCGCACGCTCGACCTCTACGCGATGCTGATCGCGACGGGCCTCGACCCCGACCGCTCGACGGTCTACGCGCAGAGCCACGTCCAGGCGCACGCCGAGGCGAGCTGGCTCCTCTCGGCCGTGACGAGCTACGGGCAGCTGGGTCGGATGACGCAGTTCAAGGACAAGTCCGACCAGCAGGAGTTCGTGTCGGCCGGCCTCTTCACCTACCCGGTGCTGATGGCCGGCGACATCCTGCTCTACCAGACGGACATCGTCCCGATCGGCGACGACCAGCGCCAGCACCTCGAGCTCGCCCGCGACATCGCCGAGCGCTTCAACGCCCGCTTCGGCGAGACGTTCGTCGTCCCCCGGGGCGTCTACCCGGAGGTCGGCGCGCGGATCATGGACCTTCAGGAGCCGGCGAGGAAGATGTCGACGACGAACGGGACGCCGATGGGCACGGTCCGGCTCCTCGACGACGACGCGAAGCTGATGAAGAAGTTCAAGTCGGCGGTGACCGACTCGGGCCGCGAGATCCGCCGCGGGGACGACAAGGCCGGGATCTCGAACCTGATCGACATCCTCTCCGCGGCGTCCGGGAAGACACCGGGCGAGATCGAGGTCGAGTACGAGCACGCCGGCTACGGCGACTTCAAGCAGGCGGTCGGCGAGGCAGTGGTGGAGCTTCTGCGCCCGATCCGCGAGCGCTACCTCGAGCTGCGCGCGGACGACGGCGAGCTCCTCCGGCTCCTGGCCCACGGTGCCGAGAAGGCGCGCCGGGCAGCTGCCGGGACGCTCGAGGCGATGTACGAGCGCATGGGCTTCGTCCGGCTGTAGGTCGGTCGTGCGGGCAGCCGTGTACGACCGGTACGGCAACCCCGACGTCGTCCGCGTCGCGGAGGTACCCCGGCCGGATCCCCGTGCCGACGAGGTGCTCGTCCGGGTCGCCGCGGCGGCGGTGACCTCGGGTGACGCCCGGATCCGGGCGGCGCGGTTCCCGCGGGGGTTCGGCCTCCCTGCACGCCTGGTGTTCGGCCTGCTCCGGCCGCGACGCCACATCCTCGGCGGCTCGTTCTCCGGGACGGTCGAGGTCGTCGGCAGCCGGGTCACCGGACTCGCCGCGGGAGACGAGGTCTGCGGCATCACCGGCGCCAGGCTCGGAGCGCACGCCGAGCACCTCGCCGTGCCGACGACGAGGGTCACGCGCAAGCCCGCCGGCGTCTCGGACGAGGACGCAGCCGGCGTCCTCTTCGGCGGCACGACCGCGCTCTTCTTCGTCCGGGACAGGGCGAGGGTCGGCCCGGGCACGTCGGTGCTCGTCAACGGCGCGTCGGGCGCCGTCGGCACCAGCGCCGTCCAGCTCGCCGTGCACCTGGGCGCCACCGTCACCGGCGTCACGAGCGCGGCAAATGCCGAGCTCGTCGCGGAGCTCGGGGCCGCTCGCGTGATCGACTACACCGCCCACGACGTCACCGCCACGCCCGACCGGTTCGACGTCGTGCTCGACACGGTCGGCAACCTCTCGATCGCCTCGGGACGGCGTCTGCTGCGCCCGGACGGGATCCTGGTGCTCGCCGTCGCGAGTCTCTGGGACACGATCCGCGCACGCGGCAACGTCGTCGCCGGGCCCGCGCCCGAGCGCGTCGAGGACTTCGACCTCCTGCTCGGGCTCGTGGCCGCGGGCGAGCTCCGCGTCGTGCACGACCGGACGTTCGATCTCGAGGACATCGTCGACGCCTACCGCCGGGTCGACAGCGGCCGCAAGCGCGGCAACGTCGTCGTCCGCCTGTAGGAGCGCGGGCCCGCGCGCCCGGCAGGTCAGCCGAGACCGACGAGCCGCCGCAGCCGATCGACCTCGGCGCGGGTGAGGTCGCGCGACTCGCCTGCCGAGAGGCCCTCGAGCGAGAGCCCGGCGTAGACGGGCCGGTCGAGACGCCGGACCGGATGCCCGAGCGCCTCGCACATCCGCCGCACCTGGCGGTTCCGGCCCTCGTGGAGCACGAGCTCGAGGCGCCCGGGACCGAGTCTGCGCACCCGGGCCGGGGCCGTGATCCCGTCGTCGAGCTCGACGCCGCGCGCCAGCCCCGTGACCACGTCACGACTCGGATCTCCCTCCACCTGCGCGACGTACGTCTTCTCGATCCCGTAGCGCGGGTGCGAGAGCCGGTGGGCGAGCTCGCCGTCGTTGGTCAGGAGGAGCGCCCCCGTCGTCGCCGCGTCGAGGCGGCCGACGGGGACGACGCGGGCGCGTGCCCGGACGATCTCGACGACGGTGGGTCGGCCCTGCGGATCGCGCGCCGTCGTGACGACGCCGGCAGGCTTGTGGAGGAGGACGTACGCGAGCTGCTGCCGCGCGAGCGGCTTCCCGTCCACCTCGACCCGGTCGCGCGAGGCGACGAAGGTGTTGAGCGCGCCCCGCTCGCCGTTGACGGTGACGCGTCCTGCCTTGATCAGCTCGTCGGCGCCCCGCCGGGAGGCGACGCCGGCGCGCGCGAGGTAGGCGTTCAGACGCACCGTCGCATTCTCGCCGCGGACCGCTCGCAGTGGCCGTCCATCGTCTACATTCCGGCCGATGCGCGAGGGCACCGATCGCACGCAGCAGCTCGCCGATGTGATCGTTGCTGTAGGAGCCAACGTCCAGCCGGGCCAGGTGGTCGGGATCACGGCGGCGACGGGCCAGGAGTCGCTCGCGCGCGCGGTCGCCGGTGCCGCCTACCGCCGCGGCGCGCGCTGGGTCGACGTGCTCACGATCGACATGTGGGTGAAGCGCGCGCGCCTCGAGCTCGCGCCGCTCGAGACCCTGTCGTTCGTGCCGCCCTGGATGCTCGAGCGCATCGAATGGATCTCGGACGAGTGGGGTTCCCGCATCTCGCTCAGAGGGCCGTCGCAGCCGGACGCGCTGGTCGGCGTCGATCCGGCACGCGCCGGGCTCGACCACCTGCCGTACCTCCCGAACACGATGGAGATCGTCAACGCCCGCCAGACGAACTGGTGCGTCGCCCCGTGCCCCTCGGCCGGGTGGGCCGCGCTCGTCTACCCCGACCTCGGCGCCGCGGAGGCCCTCGACCGGCTCTGGGAGGCGATCGTTCACGTCTGCCGCCTCGACGAGCCCGATCCCCAGGCGGCATGGCTGCGCCGCCGCGACGAGCTGCAAGCGGCGAGCGCGCGGCTCGACGAGCTGCGACTCGACGCCGTGCGCTTTGCCGGGCCGGGGACCGATCTGACTGTCGGCCTCTTCCCCTCCTCGACCTGGCGCGGTGGCGGCAGCACCCGTAAGGACGGTCTCGAGCACTTCTCCAACCTGCCGACCGAGGAGGTGTTCACGACCCCCGACCCGCAGCGCGTCGACGGCGTCGTCCGCGCCACGCGGCCGCTCGAGCGCTACGGCTCGTTCGTCGACGGGATCCGGGTCGAGTTCCGCGGCGGCCGGGCGGTGAAGATCGACGCCGACGTCGGCGCCGACGTGCTGCGAACGGCGGCGGCCGAGGACGAGGGAGCCTGCAGGCTCGGCGAGGTGGCCCTGGTCGACGGCAGCGGGCGGATCGGGAAGCTCGGCACGATCTTCTACGAGACGCTCCTCGACGAGAACGCCGCGAGCCACATCGCGCTCGGCAGCGGCTACGCCACGGGCGTCGCCGACGACGCCGACCGCGGCCGGGTCAACCGCTCGACCATCCACATCGACTTCATGGTCGGCGGCGACGACGTCGACGTCGACGGGATCACCCGCGACGGCCGCACGCTGCCGCTCCTTCGGCGAGGCGCGTGGCAGCTGTGAGCGCTTCCCCCACCGATCGCATCGCCCGGCTCGCCGAGCTCGCCATCCGCTTCGGCGCCAACGTCCAGCCCGGCCAGATCGTGGGCGTCACCGCGTACGCCGGGCGGGAGGAGATGACGCGCGCGCTCGCCCGCTCCGCCTACGCCGCGGGCGCCCGCTGGGTCGACGTGGTCACGTTCGACGACCTCCTCAAGCGCGAGCGCTTGGCGCACGCGGACGAGAGCACGCTCGACGTCGTGCCGCCGTGGATGGGCGCACGGGTCCGCTGGCTGTCCGACGAGCGGGCGGCGCGGGTCACGATGGCGGGCCCGCAGGACCCGCACGCGCTCGACGGGATCGACCCTGCCCGGGCCGGCCGCGACCTGCTCCCCTGGCTCGAGGAGGCAGGTGAGGTCGTGAACGCACGGACGACGAACTGGACGATGATTCCGGTCCCGACCGGGCCGTGGGCGGAAGCCGTCTATCCCGAGCTCGATGCGCCCGACGCACTCGAGCGCCTGTGGTCGGCCGTCGAGCGCATGTGCCGGCTCGACGAGCCTGATCCGGTGGCGGCGTGGGAGGAGCGGTTCGCGACGACGACCGCGATCGCCGGCCGCCTGACCGAGCGTCGCTTCGACGCGATCCGCCTGCACGGCCCCGGCACGGATCTCGAGATCGGCCTCCTTCCCGGCTCGATCTGGAGGGCGGCGCAGTTCGAGACGGTCGACGGCCTCGTCCATCGACCCAACCTCCCCTCCGAGGAGATCTTCACCTGCCCCGACCCGGCGCGGGCGGACGGCCACGTGACGATGACATTGCCGCGACAGCTCTACGGCGCGATCATCGACGGGATCCGGATCGCCTTCGAGGGCGGACGGGCCGTCCGGATCGACGCCGACCGCGGCGAGGAGACGCTGCGCAGCGTCGTCGCGAAGGACGAGGGCGCCTGCCGGCTCGGCGAGCTCGCGCTCGTCGACGGTCAGGGGCGGATCGGCGCGATGAAGACGGTGTTCCTCGACACGCTGATCGACGAGAACGCCGCGAGCCACCTTGCGCTCGGTAACGGCCTCACGATGGCGCTCGACGACGAGACGTCGAAGGAGCGTGCGAACGTGAGCGGGATCCACGTCGACCTGATGATCGGGCGGCCGGAGCTCGACGTCGACGGGATCAGGTCGGACGGGGCGGTCGTGCCCGTGCTGCGCGACGGCCGCTGGCAGCTCTAGGACGCGCGGCTCACGGCCCGTGCCGGAGGTCGCCGGCCCTCCGACTCCCACGCGGCGCTTCCCGATCGGCACAGTGGTCCGATCGGGCCGGTGGTGCCGAGTCTCACGGCGATCGCTCGGCTGCGGCAATCGCGGCCGTCTCAGACGATTGGAACGATCTTGGAACGATTTGGAACTGACACGCAACACTTTTCGCGATAGGCTCTATTGCCAGAAGGGGAGGAGGCCGGTGGCCCAGGGACAATGTCCGTTTGGGACAGGCTGGAGGCGGCAGTGGCGAGTCGCCCTGCGCCAGGAGCCGCGAGGCGGGCGTCACCGACGTCGCCTTCGCCCTCCCAGCGTGCGTACCCGCAGAGCCTACGGCGCAGCCGGAACCGCGAGATCGCTGCGCGCGCGGCTGATCGCGATCGCCATCACCGCGGCGACGATCGCCATGACGCCGGCGCCGTAGAACGCCCAGTCGTAGTCCCCGGCGAGCGTCCGGATCGTCCCCGCTCCCTGCGCCGCGACCGCGGCCCCGAGCTGGTGCGCTCCGAAGATCCAGGCGAACAGCACCCCGCTCGTCGCCGCCCCGAAGGTCGACGCCGTGAGCGCGATCGTCGGCGGCACGGTCGCGACCCAGTCGAGGCCGTAGAAGACGGCGAAGAGCACGAGCGTCGGCTCCGCCGTCGTGAACAGGACGGGAAGCGCGAGAAGCGAGAGCCCGCGCAGGCCGTAGTACCAGAACAGGAGCCAGCGGGGGTCGTAACGGTCGGTCAGCCAGCCGGAGGCGGTCGAGCCGACGATGTCGAAGAGCCCGATCAGCGCCAGCAGCCCGGCGGCCGTCACCTGCGTGATGCCGTGGTCGTGCGCGGCCGGGATCAGATGGGTCTGGATGAGACCGTTCGTCGTCAGCCCGCAGATGAAGAAGCTGCCCACGAGGAGCCAGAGCGTCCGCGAGCGGGAGGCCGCGACGAAGATCTCGATCGCCGAGCGGAACGGGTTGCCGGCGACCGGCGGCCGCAGGTAGTCCTCGTCGGCACCGTACGCTCGGACGCCGGCGTCGGAGGGGTGGTCACGGACGAAGAGGACGACGATCGGGACGACGACGGCAAGGGCCGCGGCGGCGACGGCAGCCGCCGCGTAGCGCCAGTCGAAGCCCGCGAGCCAGGCGAGTGCCGGCAGGAACACGAGCGCTGCCCCGAGGCGTTGCTCGCACTGAGGAGCCCGGCGACGAGGCCACGCCGCGCCACGAACCACCGGCTCGCGACGATCGCGGCAAGGGGGATCGCGATCGCGCACGTGGCGGTGCCGTTGACGACGCCCCAGAGCAGGTACAGCTGCCAGGTCGCGGTCATGCCGATCGTGAGGAGCGAGGAGACGGCGATCGTGACGAGCGCGACGAGCATCACACGACGCATGCCGAAGCGCACGATGAGCGCAGCCGCGAACGGCGACCCGATCCCGTAGCAGAGGAGGTTGATCCCGATCGCCACCGAGATCGCCTCGTGACTCCAGCCGAACGTCTCGTGGAGCGGCACGAGCAGGACACCCGCCGTCGAGCGGAACCCGGCTGCCATCACGAGCACGACGAACGTCGCCCCGGCGACGACCCAGGCGAGGTGGACGCGGCGAAGGGTCATCGGGCCAACGATATGCGGCGCGCGAGGTCATCCGCGCGGACGCACGAGCCAGGCGACGACCTCGAACGCGCGGTCGACCACCGCGATCCCGATCGCCGCCGCCACCGCTCCGGGCCAGCCGTCTCCGCCTGCCGCGAACGCGACGAGATGGACGAGCAGGACGACGGTGGCGAGCCCGAGCGGGATCATCCCCCGCCGCTCGACCCTGCCCGGCAGCGTGTGCGCGGCATAGACGACGGCCGGGACGACCCCGTAGGCGGTCGCCGCCCCGTCCCCTGACCAGAAGACGAGGGCGGCGACGCAGCCGGCGAGGAGCAACGCCAGCCCGCCGAGGACGAGCCCGAACCCGCTCGCCCGCTGCCGGACGGGCCGTCTCAGCAGGCGCGACCGATCCCGAGCCGGACGGTGGCGGACAGCCGGCCGACGCGGAAGCGCACCGGCACGCAGGCGCTCGACCGCCGGAGGCGAACGCCGCCTGCGTCCACGCGACCGACGCCGCGGAGCGAGCGGCAGCCCTCGATCACGATCGACGCGTACGCGTCGGGACGGCTGCCCCAGGTGATCGCGACCTTCGCCCGCTCGCCCGGCGGGACGCTCACCTCGACCCGCGCGCGACCGGCGACGACGAGGCCGAGCTTGCGGACGTACGGCCAGCCCGGCTCGTTCGACCGATTGACCGAAAGCAGCGGCTCGCGCGGGAGGGCGACGGCACCGGCGACGACGGTGGTGTCCGGCCCGGGGAAGTCGGACACGCCGATCGTCTCGTCGCACGGGACGATCCTCGACGCTCCGGACGCAGCTCCGGCGGCGATCCCCGCCGCGACGAGGAGCAGCGCCGTGAGAAGACCCAACGGCAGACGCGACACGCGACACCTCCGGTCGACGTGGCAACGGTACACCCGCGTGGCCGCGGACGTCCTGCCGTCCGAGCCGCTCGTCAGGAGGCGATCGTCAGCAACCTCGTGCGGATCTCCTCGGCCTCGGCGCCGAGGTCGTCGAGGCGCGGGAGCGCAGCGAGGCTCTCGAGCCCGAACACGCGCTCGAAGAGCGGCGTCGTCCGGTAGCGGACGGCCCCGGTGGGCCCGGCCTCGCGGCCCGCCTCGGCGATCAGGCCGCGCTCGACGAGCCCGGCCACGGTCGAGTCGGCGGCGACGCCGCGGATCCGCGCGATCTCCGGTCGGGAGACCGGGCCAAGGTAGGCGACGATCGCGAGCGTCTCCATCGCCGCCTGGGAGAGGTTGCGCTCGACCGGGCGCTCGAACATCCGCGCACAGGCGTCCGCGGCCTCGCGGGAGGCGCGGAACGCGTACCCGCCCGAGACGTGCTCGAGAACGATGCCGCTCCGGCCTTCGCGGAAGCGCTCGCCGAGAAGGCCGAGCGCCGTCTCGACGCGCTCCGGGTCGTCGGCGGTCGCCTCCGCGATCTCGTCCACGGTCAGCGGCTGCGACGCGACGACGAGCAGAGCCTCGACCGTCCGGGCGAGCGTGTCGACCGGGTTCGTGGAGATCAGGCGGAGCGGGCTGCCGTCCACTGGAGGTTCCTTTCCTGTTCGGCGCGCGTGACGCGGATAGGGGCAAAGGGTCGGGCCTGAGCGAGCGCGATCTCACCGGACTTGCGCAGCTCGAGGAGCGCGAGGAAGGCGACCGCCTGCTCGACGCGCGAGAGCCCGTGCACCTCGGTGTCGAAGTCGAAGACGCGACGGCGTCGCAGGACCGCGCGGAACCGCTCGAGGAACTGGCCGACGGGAGGAAAGCGAAGCGCCATGTGCGACAGCGACACCTTCGGCGGCTCGACCGCCAACCCTCGTAGAGCCTGCGCGAGCCTGGCCGGGTCCTGATCGGCGAGCCGGCGCTCGAACACCGGCGCGAGGGGCGCGGGGCCGAGCCGGAAGTACCGCTCGCGCTCGCCGTCGAGCCGCTCGGCGAGCCAGCGCGCCGCCTCCTTCATCCGGCGGTACTCGGCGAGGCGACGGGCGAGCTCCTCGGCTGCCTCCTGCGGCTCGAGCTCCGCGAGCTCGGCCTCCTCCTCCGGGAACAGGTATCGCGCCTTCAGCTCGAGCAGAGCGGCGATGAGAACGAGGAACTCGCCGCACGCCTCGAGATCGAGCTCGTCCCGCTCGGCCAGACGCTCGACGAAGGCGACGATGATGCCCGCGACGTCGACCTCCGCGGGTGCGATCTGATCCTTGACGACGAGGGCCAAGAGCAGGTCGAACGGGCCCTCGAAGGCGTCGAGGTCCAGCTCGAGATCGCGGACGGCGAGCCCCATGTCCCAGCGACCCTAGTCGTACCGCCGGACGCCGCTCGGGCGTCTCGTCCTTCGCGTGTCGGCGCTCATCGTGAACCGGTGGTCTTCGACGCCGGCCCGCAGGTTCCTCTCGCGGTCAGCGGCGCCGGCCGCGCGGGACGGC
>VGCB01000042.1 GCA_016870235.1 Actinomycetota bacterium
CGCGGCGCCGCCGACGCGGTCGACGACGCGGACGACGAGGTCGGCGTCGTCGAGCTCGACGGACGATGCGTGCGCCTCGGCGTCGCCGCCGGTCGTCTCGACCGGCACGGCGTGGGGCTGGACGCTGAGCACGCGGGTCGACGCGGACATGACGGCGTCCTCGAGCAGGCTGCCACCCCAGCGAACTCGGGTGAGCTCGACCGTCTCGCCCGCGACGGACGCCGACACGACGTTGGCTGCGAACGGCACGTCGAGCCGCGCGGCCACGCGGGCGAGGACCTCGTTGCCTCGCTCGGTGCCGGCGGCCACGACTGTGCCCGCGCCGAGCGTGCGGGCGAGGTCGGAGGCAAGCCGCGCCCAGGCGTCGGGCGCAAACCCCTCCAGGCGCCGATCCGCGACGACGTGGACGGCAGCGACGCCGGCAGCGCCGAGAACTGGCTTGTGTTGATTCAACACAAAGTCGTTCTCGCCCCCGGCCAGGAACGCGTGCACGTCGTGCGCCCCCAACGACCGCGCGAAGGTGACCGCCTGCAGCGACGTCTCGAGCGGCTCGCCGCCCGCGTGCTCGATCAGGACGAGCGTCATCACGCCACCCCCAGCCTCTCGAGGAGGTCGACGACGGCCGGCGCCGCTCCGGCGCCCTCGCCGAGGATCTCCGCCTGCTTCGAGGCTCCCTCCGGCACGTGCAGGCGCACGAGCTGGAGCCGCGACGCCGGACGCTGCGGCCGGCTCTCGGCGATCGGCTTTCGCTGGGCGCGGATCTTCGCCGGCACCGACGGGTACCGCGGCAGGTTCAGGCCCTCCTTGACGGAGACGACCGCCGGCAGCGGCAGCACGTAGACGTCGCGGCCCGCGCCCTCCTCGCGCTCGCACCGCACCGACCCACCCTCGACCGCGACGCCCTTGAGCCCGGTCGCGATCGGTCGCCCGAGGGCGTGGGCGACGCGGATCCCGACCTGGTAGCCGCCGCTGTCGGCGGACTCGTTGCCGAAGAAGACGAGGTCGAAGGGCCCGCTGGCCGCCTCGTCGGCCCGGATCGCCTCGACGATCGCGTGCGCAGTCGCCTGCGGGTCCCACTCCTCCTCGTGGGTGACGAGATGGAGGGAGCGGTCGATCCCGAGCGCCATCGTCTCACGCAGCTGCTCCGCGGCCTCCGCCGGCCCCAGGCAGAGAGCGACCGACTCGCCGCCATGTGCCTCCACGATGCGCACCGCCTCCTCGACCCCGCACTCCTCGTGCGGGCTGATCGTGAAGCCGAGGTGCTTCGTGTCCAGCGCGAGCGCATCGTCGGTGAGGAGGATGCGCCCCCCGGTGAGGGGCACGCGCTTGACGCAGACGAGCATCTTCACAGCCT
This sequence comes from Actinomycetota bacterium, assembly GCA_016870235.1. Next base: position 1,355 of record VGCB01000042.1, read on the forward strand.
GATCCTCCGGTCTGAGCCTGGATCCACCGATTGGCGTGATCGCTCGATCTTTCGACTGCGCGCGCCTGCCAGGGTCGTCAGGACGTGCGCGGGACAGGTCGGGAATGCTTCTGCCTTGTCGATCCTGTCCCGCGCGCGGAGCGCACCGTCTGGGTGCAGCCCCTCCACGCCGTATCGGCGGGGCTGCACCCAGACGGGAAGCGGCCTGGCGGGCCTGGCAGGATGCACCGCCCGCGCCAATCGGTGGATCCAGGCTGAGCTCACGATCGGATCCTCTCGTTCTCGGGATCGAAGATCGGTCGCGAGCCGACGACGGCCACGGTGACGGGGTAGCGCTCGTTCATGTACTCGACGGCGAGCGCCTGCGAGCCCTCGACCGCGTGCGCAGGGGGCAGGTACGCCAACAGCACGTGCTTCCCGAGCGACGGCGCCGCACCGGCGCTCGTCACGTACGAGCGGCGGCCCTTCGCGTCGGTCAGCGGTGTCCCGTCGCGGAGCACGATCGGCTCGCGCCCGAGCGGATAGCGCTTCACGCCGGAGGCGGAGGTGTGGTCGTCGACCGTCAGCGTGCACAGGATCGCGGCCGGCTCCTCCTCGCGGTGCCGGAGGTGCGCCTCGCGGCCGACGAAGTCCTGCTCCTTCACCTTCGGACGCTGCATCCCCGCCTCGACCACGGTGTACTCGCTCTCGAGCTCTGCCCCGTAGGCGCGGTAGCACTTCTCGAGCCGGCCGGTGGTGCCGTAGACGCCGATCCCGCACGCGGTCAGCCCGTGCGGCTGCCCCGCCTCCCAGAGCGCGTCCCAGAGGCGGGCGCCCTGCTCGATCGGCACGTACAGCTCCCAGCCGAGGTCGCCGACGTACGAGATGCGCGATGCGAGCACGAGCTGCGAGCCGACCTCGAGCTCCCGGCAGGTGCCGAACGGGAAGCCCTCGTGGGAGACGTCGTCGCGGGTCAGCGAGGAGAGGACTGTGCGCGCGTTCGGCCCCCAGAGGCCGATCGTCGTCCACGCGGTCGTCACGTCGACCAGGGCAGCCCTCCCGTCGATGCGGTCGAGGAAGAGCTTGCGGTCGGCCATCCCGTGCGCGCCGCCGGTGACGATGCGGAAGCGGTCGTCGGCGAGCCGCATGATCGTGAGGTCCGACTTGAAGCCGCCGCCGGGGCCCAGCACCGGCGTGTAGACGACCCGGCCGACCGGCACGTCCATCTGCGCGAGCACCGACCACTGGAGCGCCTCGAGCGCGCCCGGCCCCTCGACGTCGAAGATCGCGAATGCGGAGAGATCGAAGATGCCGGCGCTCTCGCGCATCGCCAGGTGCTCGGCATTGATGATCGGCGACCACCAGCGCGCGTCCCACTCCGCCTCGCGCGGAGCGACCCCGTACGTCTCGACCAGCGGCGCATTCGCCTCGTACCACTGCGGCCGCTCCCAGCCCGCCGCCTCGTAGAAGACGGCGCCGAGGGCGCGCTCGCGCTCGTGCATCGGCGAGATGCGCAGGTTGCGGTCGCTCGCCCACTGCTCGGCGGGATGGACGATCCCGTACGTCTTCGGGAACGACTCGAACGTCCGCTCCCGGACGTGCCGCCGGGTCTTCTGGTGGTCGTGGAAGCGGCTGATGTCCGAGGAGTGCAGGTCGATCTCCGACTCACCGTGCACCATCCACTCGGCCACCGACGTGCCGACGCCTGGCCCCTCCTTCACCCACACCGCCGCTGCCGACCAGAGGCCCTTCACCTCGGGCGTCTCGCCGAGGATGGGCATCCCGTCGGGCGTCAGCGAGATGAGGCCGTTGATCGCGTACTTGACGCCGACCGACTCGTCGCCGACGATCTCCGGCATCAGCTCGAGCGCGTCGACCATCTGCGGATCGAAGTCGGCCTGGGTGAACGGGAACTCGGTGGGGGAGAGCGCTGCCGCCTCGAGCGACGGGATCTCCTCCGGGTCGTGCTGGATCGAGCGGTGCGCATAGGAGCCGATCTCGAGGCCCGTCCCGTCCTGGCGCTCGTACATGAGCGCGTCCATGTCGCGGACGATCGGGAACTCGATCGCCTTCGTGCTCCTCTCGAACCGCGGCACGGGGCCGACGTCGATCATCTGGTGCACCATCGGCACGAGCGGGATGCGCGCGCCCGCCATCGCGGCGAGCAACGGGCTCCAGACGCCGCAGGCGATCACGACCGTCTCGGCTGCGATCTCCCCGCGCGAGGTCAGCACCCGCCGGATGCGGCCGCCCTCGACCTCCATTCCCGTGACCTCCGTCGAGGCGAAGACCGACAGGCGTCCGGACTCGACGCCGCGCTCGCGCATGATCGTCCCCGCGCGCAGCGAGTCGACGACCGAGACGGTCGGGCAGTGGAAGCCGCCGAGGAGGATCGACTCGTCGATGTACGGGACGAGCTCCTTGATCTCGGCCGGCGTCACGAGCCGCGCCTCGACGCCCCACGACGTCGCGGACGCCAGCCGCCGCCGCAGCTCCTCCATCCGCTCCTCGGTGCGTGCGACCTCGATCCCGCCGCACTCGGTGTTGACGTCGAGCTCCACGTACTGGCGCTGCGACTCGAGCGTCAGCTGGGCCATCTCCTTGGAGTGGTCGACGGGGAAGATGAAGTTCGAGGCGTGGCCGGTCGAGCCGCCGGGATTCGGGAGGGGGCCCTTGTCGATCAGGACGACGTCGTCCCACCCGAGCCGGGTGAGGTGGTACGCAAGGCTGTTCCCGACGATGCCGCAGCCGATGACGACGGCGCGGGCGCTGGCTGGGAAGGTCGACATGCGGCGGTTCTCCTGGTCGGGGGTCGATCGGTCAGAGGACGGGGCGGATCGCCTGCTCGAAGGCCTCGATGTGGGTGCGCATGGCCGCCTCGGCCCGCGGCGCGTCGCCGTCGCGCACGGCCTCGAGCACGGCCCGGTGCTGGGCGACCGCGTCGTCGAGGTGTGCGACCCGGTCGAGCGCCAGGAACCAGATGCGGAGCGCGAGCATGTAGTACTCGTTCAGCGTCCGCTCGAGGAAGGGGTTCTGCGCGCAGCGGTACACGTGGCGGTGGATCCGCTGGTCGAGCTCGATCAGCGAGCGCTCGTTGCGATCGTCGTGCGCGCGGGCGAGCTCGTCGAGGAGGCCATCGATCTCCTCCCGGTCGGCCGCGGTCGCGCGCACCGCCGCCTCCCGCGCGGCAAGCGGCTCGAGCGTCGCGCGCACCTCCGAGAGCCCGGCGAGGTCGCCGGCGTCGACCGGCGCCACGACCATGCCCCGCCGGGGGTACACCTCGACGAGCCCTTCGCGCGCAAGTGCCTGCAGCGCCTCGCGCAGGGGTGTCCGCCCGAGATCGAGCCGCTCCATCAGCTCGCGCTCGTTGAGGAGCGCGCCGGGCGCGAGCTCGAGGGTGACGATCAGCTCCCGCAGGCGGAAGTAGGCCTGGTCGGAGAGCGACGAGGCCGTCGCGGCCTCGGGCTGATGGAGCGGCAGGGTTCTGATATATCAACCATATACGCGACCGAGGAAAGGGGCAAGCGGACGACGTCCACGGGGTGCACACTCACCCGAGAAGGGCGGGCTCTGACCGTGGTCGCCTTCGCGCTGGCGGCCCTGGCGTGGGGTGTGCCCGGAAGCTTCGCCGCCCGCGCCGGCTCGAGCAGCCCCGGCCGGCGCACGCGCTCGTCGTGGAGACGGCCGACGCCATGGAGACGATAGCTTTCGAGGGCGTCGAGGCGGCGCAGCAGCGGTTCAACAGGGCTCGTGGATAACTGGTATAAGGGCCTCGTGGCTCCAGGCCGGAGTCTCAGGCTGCTTGTCCTCGCCGCCTCGGCGGTCGCGCTGCTCGGCGCGGCTTCGGGCGCGGCCGCCGGGCGCGCGGCTGCGGAGAAGGCGCCGACGCTCGGCCCGCCGCCGGCCGACCTGCCCCAGACCTGGCTCGCGAGCCTCCGCGTCTCCGGCCACGTCTTCCGGCCCGGCGAGACGGTCACCGTGATCGTGAAGGTGCTCGCGGACAAGTGCTTCGTGCCCGATCCGCCGTGCGTGCGCGGCGCCGAGTGGTCGCTCGGCGAGGGCGCCGGGAAGGTGCTCTCGGGCTGCCACGCGAAGGTGCCGCTCGGCCGCCCCACGCTCCACTGCCGCTTCAAGGCCGTTCCCGCCGACGGCTGGCAGATCGTGGGCGCCAACTTCCCCAACCCGACCGGCACGCCCGCGATCTCTCAGGACTTCTACGTAGTCGTCGGGGGCAAGAAGTTCTGGCTTGGCGGCCACGTCACCGACGAAGCCGGGCGGCCGCTTCCGAACGTCACCGTTCGCTACAGCGGACCGGAGTCGGGCACGCGCAAGACAGACGCCGGCGGCGCCTACGGCGCGGTCATCGAGAAGGGCCGCTACGTCGTCTCGGTCGAGCGCGACGGCATGCGCCCCGTCGAGACGAAGGACTGCGTTGCCACGAAGACGACCTGCAAGGTCAACCTGATCCAGGACCGGACGGCCGACTTCGAGGCGGCGACGAAGATCCTCCAGATGAAGGCGAAGCTCGGCGCGAAGGTGCGCAGCCCGGAGCGGCCGAGCCTGATCAAGGCGGGCACGAAGTTCCTGATCCACGTCACGCTGCGCAACACCTCGCGCACCAAGCGCCTGCTCGTCTACCCCATCTACGCGACGCTCTCCGGAAACGCCGCCGACGGGCACCTGACCGACAGACCCCTCGGTAGCCGCAACGCGGACGGATCCATCGACGAGCTCGAGCCCTCCCCGTACCTCGTCTTCAAGCCGAAGCAGGTGCGCGAGTTCGACATCGTCGTCCGCACGAGCTCGAGCGATCCGACCGTCGAGGACGGCCCGCAGGGCGGCACGCGCGCAACCGTCGACCTCTCCGCGCCGCGCCTCGCGGAGATCGGCAAGGGCAAGGCGCTGACGCAGCTCGACCCTGCCAAGGCCGTCGAGCTGGCGGACGGCTCCGAGCACTTCACGGTCGGCATCGACGACAGCGCCGCCGAACCTCCGCCGTTCAGCCCGTGGGAGGCGACGTACTACATCACGAAAGGTCTCCTCGTCGGCGTCTGGAACGCAACCTGGGGGATCGCCCGCGGCGTGCTCTGGGACCTGCCGAAGCTCGCGATCGGCGCGCTCGCGGCAACTCCTTCGGCCGCACTCAACTTCGTCAACTACCAGGCCGAGCTGTGGGGGGCGATCAAGGACGACCCCGCCGCGGTCGCGTTGTTCCTCAACCCGCTCACCAACCTCGCGCTGGTCGCCGCGCGCGAGGCGCCCTGGGCGGCGGACAAGGCGAGCGACCTGCTCGCCCAGGTCAACGCCTCGGTCAAGGCCCGCTACGACAAGATGTGGAACGACTGGTACGCCGGGGACTGGCGGACGGCGCTCACCGACATGTCGGCCGAGGGCACCGAGCAGCTCGCCAACGTCGCGCTGGCGCTCGCGCCCGGGCTCCTCGCCCGCTCGCCGGCCGTGCTCGCCAGGTGGAAGGCGGCGAAGGCGGCACTGTACACACGCGTCGACGAAGGGCTTGCGCCGGTGCTCGCCGGCGCGGGCAGGGCCGCCGAATCGCTGATCGCGCTCGCCGGCGTGATCAAGCCGGGCTTCCCGCTCAACCGCCTCGCGCTCTCCAAGCTCTACGGCATCACCGCCGAGCAGACCGCCTGGCTGCAGCAGTTCGCGAAGAGCAACCGCCTGCTGATCACGCTCCGCTCGCGCGCCCAGCAGGCGCAGAAGTGGCTGCAGGCCGGAGCGGCGCTCAAGCCGGCCTGGATCAAGATCAAGACGGTCGGCCGCCTCGACGTCAAGTACCTCCGCTACCGGGCCGACGACGTCGGCCGCCTGGTGCTGCGCGAGCCGCCGAGCAAGACCGTCTGGGAGGAGCAGATCCTGCCGAGGATCCCGGCCCGGGAGCGGGATGCCGCGACTGCGCTCTGGGAACGGCGCGTGAAGGAGTGGAACAGCACGGACCCCGGCTACGGCGACGCGATGCGCCAATGGAGCCAGAAGCAGGAGGTCACGGGCAAGTGGCCGTGGTCTGAGAACCTCGTCGACCCGGCCGCGCAGGCGGACGAGTTCACCACCATCGGCTTCCGCCTCAAGCCGACCGGACGGGCCGGCGAGTTCGTCGTCGAGGTGCAACCCCAGAAAGGCGGCCCCTGGGCATCCGTCACCGGCGACGTCGACTTCCTCTCGATCACGAAGGCCGACGGCAAGCCGCTCACGGATGCCGAGCACGTCAGTGTCCTCAAGCAGCTCCGCGAGGGGCCCGTCGGGGCCGAGCACCCGGAGTCGGCAACCTGGGTGGGCGACTCGGCCGCGCGTGAGCAGTATCTCGCCAACAACGGCGAGTGCTGCCCGGCCCAGTTCACGCCTCTGGGGAAGGTGTTCGCTGTGCAATACAACCCGAAGCTGAGCTGGTTCAAGGACCCCGGGCGCTACCGCGTCTGGTGGGAGGGCGGCTACTTCGTGCCGGCGCCGGCCGTTCGGTGAGGGCTCATCGCGTAGCGGTGGCGGCGCTCGCCGTGGCAGGCCTGGCGCTCATAGTCCCCTGGGCCGCCGGCTCGGGCACGCACGCCCGCTCCCCCGCCGCTGCGCGGCCCGCAGGGTATTCGATCGCCCTACCCTCGTCGTGGAAGGCCGTGCGGGGAACGACCGGGCGGATCGATCTTCGCGGCCCGAACGGGGCGGCGGGCGTGATCTGGCCGGTATTCGTCGCAGGCCGGCTGAGCCAGGCGTCGGCCACCGTGACGCTGCGCGCCTTCACGCGGCAGCGCCTCGTCGACGGCGTGCGCTGGGAGCCGCCGCAGGCCGGGGCGACCGGCTTGGTCTCGGTTCGCGGCAAGGGCGCTGGGCGCAGCGCGATCGCGCTGCTCCGGTATGCCGCGAGCGACAAGGGGTCGGCGGCGGTGCTCTATGTCGCTGTGGCCCCGCAGAGCGCCGCGACGACGGCCGAGGCCGTGCTCGCCCGGATCTTCGCCAGCTTCACCCTCACTGGGGCGGGCGGCGGTACGAAGGCGGCCGACGCCTCGCTCCGCTACACGCGCTGGACGGACCCAAAGGAGGGCGCGTTCAGCCTCGAGCTGCCGTCCGGCTGGAAGGCCTCTGGCGGTCTCGCCCGGTACGCGGCCGTCGACATCCGTTCCGGAGTCTCGATCGTCTCACCCGACGAGAACGTCTCGCTGCTGGTCGGGGACTCATCGGTCGGCACGTTCATCGTCCCCAGCCAACTGCTCGAGCTCGGCGGCTTCTCCGAGGGATCGAAGTACTCGCCCGGGTACGGCGTGACGATGACGGTGTTCCGCTACCTCGACGGAGTCGACTTCGCCTCGCGCTACGCGACCACACTCGCCGAGGCGAACTCGTGCATCGGGGTGAAGGTGCTCCAGGCGCGCGCCCGTCCCGACACGGTCGTGGCGATGAACGCGATCGGTAAGCGCTTCGGCGCCGTCGACATCTCCCAGCAGACCGATGCGGGCGAGGTCTCGTTCACTTGCTCGATCGGCAAGGCGCTCATCTCGGCGTACGTGTTCGCCGGAACGCAGCTCACCAGCACGCAGTCCGGCGCGCTCTGGCAGGTGCCGTACCTCTACGTCGCCACGGCCCGGCCCGGCTTCATGGCACAGGCCGAGGCGGTGCTCCGGCACGCCGTCGCGAGCTACCGCCTGGACGCGGACTGGGCCGCACGCCAGCAGGGGGTCGCCGTCAACGTGTCGAAGATCGTGACGGCGACGTCGAGCGCGATCTCGGACTCGATCTCAAGCTCCTACTGGCACAAGGTCGCCGTCGACGACGAGCTATCGCGGCAGCGCTCGAATACGATCCTCGGCCTCCGCGACACGATCGACCCCGACACCGGCCGCTCCTTCAAAGTCGAGAGCGGGAGCAGCTACTACTGGATCGACACGCAGGGCCGGATCGCCGGCACCGACGTCGATGCGCAGCCCGAGGTCGACTTCCGGCGGCTCGTGCAGTTGCCCTGACGGACGGCGCACCGCCGCCGCGACGCCGGTGCGCCGGGCGAGCGTCTCGAGCAGCGTCTCGCCCGGCACGGCGTCTGCCTCCTGCGGCAGGTAGCCCGCGAGGCCCGCCCGCGTGACGCTGCCCGTGTCGGGCTCGTCGATCCCGGTGAGGATCCGCAAGAGGGTCGTCTTGCCGGCGCCGTTCGGGCCGACGATCCCGAGCCGGCTCCCGGGAGCCATGGTGAGCGTGATGTCGTCGAGGACGGCGTGGGCGCCGAAGTGACGTGAGACGCCCGTGAGCGTGACGTGCAAGGTGACCTCCAGCGAACGGCGGCGCAACCCGATGGGCACGCGAGGATCGATGGCGTTCGCTCAGTCCGTCATACCGCGGCGACAGGCGCCGCTACGAGCGTATCAGGCGTCGAGGGCCCAGTCGGGCTCGACGGAGCGGAAGCTCCGGCCGGCGAGCCACGCCTCGAGGGCAGCGTGCCGGTCGCCCACGAACCGGACGGTCGCCAGCAGCGACGTGAGCGGCCTGGCCCCCTCGGCGGTGATCCCGGCCGGGACGTCGAGGGCGCTGATGGGGTCGGTGAGGTACGGGGCCGCCACCTTCGGGCCGAAGAGGATGACGTTGCGCGTGCCCGGGAGGGCGGCGCTCGGCACGATCGCCCCCGGCACGTGGCCGCGGAGCCGGTCGGCGAGCGCACGGCAGGCTGCCTGGTCGTCGGAGACGAGATCGGCGGCGGCGATCCCGTGGTCCGGCGCAGCGTCGAAGTCGATCTCGGGCAGGCCGTCGAGCGCGATCTCCAGGGCCCAGGTGCGGACGCGGACGGCACGCACCTGCGCCTCCGTCCGGAGATCGGCGTTCCGCATCAGCTCCGCGAGCGGGCCGAGGGGGTGGAGGCTCAGGTACTGCGTGGGCTCGTCCTCGTCGCCGCGATGGAACCGGGCGCCCTGCGCGGCCGGGACGGTACGGAGCGGCGTCGAGTAGGCCGCAAAGCGGTAGCAGATCACTA
>VGCB01000043.1 GCA_016870235.1 Actinomycetota bacterium
ATCCACACCAGCAAGGAAGCACACACGGCGTACACGATTCAGCACGTCGCCGTCCCAGATCAGGCTGTGGAGGAAGCCGATGAGCAACAGCAGGGCGTTGCGCCACAACACCAGCCGCACCGGATGCGCGCTCTTCGCCGCCGCACGGTCGGCGAACAACACGATCCCAGCACCGAACAGCATCGAGAACAGCCCCATCGCCTTCTGGTCGACGAAGACCTCGCCGCCCGCACCGATCGCCTTGTCGAGCCATGACCGGCTGCCACCGGCGGACAGGTTGAAGTACGCCGCCGGCACCAGGCCGAACGCCACGGCGTTCATCAACAGGATGCCGAGCACCGACAGACCCCGGATCGCATCGAGGTTCGTGACTCGGTCGGCTTCAGCGAGCGGGCGTGGCTGCGCGGTGGTGGGGCTCTGGCCAATCATCGTCATAATTGTAGGAGTAACTCCGAAATGTTGTGTCACTCTCAAGTGCGACGTGTGTAGCCTGATAACATAATGTCGCTGCGGGAGCGCAACCGGCTCAACGCGAAGCGGGCCGTTCAGCGGGCGGCGCTCTCGATGTTCCGAGCGCAGGGCTTCGACAGTGTCACCGTCGAGTCGATCGCGCGTGAGGTCGGGATGGCTCCGTCGACGGTGTACCGGCTGTTCGTCACGAAAGAGGACATCGTCCTCTGGGACGAGCACGACCTCGAGATCGATCGGGCGCTCGAAGAGCAGCTGCGACGCCACCCCCCGCTCGAGGCGATGCGCATTGCGTTCGTCGAGACCCTCGGTGGGCGCTACGACGACGACATCGAGTTCCAACTCGCCAGGGTGAACTACATCTACGCAACGGAGCGTCTGCACGCTGCCGCGCTGCACGCCGATCTGCGTCACAGGGTCGAGCTGACCGATGGCCTGCGCCACTTCCTCAGCAAGCGGAACCGGCATGCCGCACCGATCCTGGCCGGTGCGGCGCTTCTCGCCGTTGACGTCGCCATCGAACGATGGCAGGCGGACGCTGCGAAACACACCTTGAGCGTCTACGTGAACGACGCGTTCGACTCGCTGATCGGGCTGGCGTCGATCACCTGACTCCTCGGCACGCCCCACGGCGCGGCGGAGCCCGGTGTACTGGCCGTGCTGGGCGTGAGTTGGCCGGCGATGCGGATGCGGCGCCCCGAAGCGCCGCACTAGAGTTCACCGCGGCCTCGCGGACCGGCAGACGATCGGAGCAATCGATGACACACGCGGAGAGCAAGGGGGGCGGTCACGTCGCCACCGTCGCGGGCCTCCTCGGGCGCGCCGCGACGCTCTCGGGCGGCGAGGCGATCGTGATGCCCGAGGAGCGCGTCACGTTCCCCGAGCTGCTCGAGCGCACGTCGACGATCGGCCGCCGGCTGCGCGGGGCGGGCCTCGACCGCGGCGACCGGGTCGGGCTCCTGCTCGGCGATACGGTCGACGGGCTCGCCGCGCTCCTCGCCGCGATGCGGATCGGGATCGTGCCCGTGCCGATCAACGGCCGCTACAAGGAGCGCGAGGTCGCGCACGTCACGCGGCACTCGGGGATGCGGCTCCTCGTCGCCGAGGAGGCCGCGCTGCCGCTCCTCGACGCGGCCGACGTCTCGTCGGCCTGCCCGATCGCCACCGGCCTCGACGACCCCGTCCTCGTCAGAGGCGCGACAGCGGTCGGAGACGACGAGATCGCGGCCGAGGCGTCGGCCGTCACCCCCGCCGACGACGCGATCTTCATCTACACGTCCGGCACGACCGCAGCCCCCAAGGGGTGCGTCAACCTCCACGGCGGCTTCGTCGCGCAGGCCTTCGCGTACGCGTCGCGGCTCGAGCTGAGGCCGGCCGACCGGCTCTTCACGCCCCTGCCCTTCTTCCACGTGAGCGCGATCGTGACGCTCGCCGCCACGCTCGTGGCGCCGTGCGCGCTCGTCCACGTCGGTCGCCGCTTCGAGCCGGGCCTCGCGCTCGCGCTGCTCGAGCAGGAGCGGTGCACGATCTCGTTCACCGCCTTCGAGACGATCTGGATGCCGGTGCTGAACGAGCCGCGGTTTCCCGAGGCGGATCTCTCGTCGTTGCGGTTGATTCTCAACGTCGGCACGCCGGGCTCTCTCCAGCGCATGCAGGAGCGATTCCCGCAGGTGCCCCAGATCTCGGCGTTCGGCGGCACGGAGACCGGCGGCTTCGCCACGCTCGGCCAGGCGATCGATCCGCTCGCGTCGCGCCTGTCGACGGGCGGGCGGCCGCTCGACGGCTGCGAGATCCGCGCTGTCGATCCCGAGACGGGCGCCGATGTCCCTGCGGGCGAGACCGGCGAGCTGCTGATGCGCGGCCCGACGCGCTTCGCCCGCTACCACGACGACCCGGAGCAGACCGCGCTCGCGATCGACGCCGACGGCTGGTTCCACTCGGGCGACCTCGGCCGGGTCGACCCGGACGGCCGCGTCGCCTTCGTCGGCCGGCTCAAGGACATGCTCAAGGTCGGCGGCGAGAACGTCGCCGCGGCCGAGGTCGAGAGCCACCTGCTCGCGCACCCGGCGGTCGAGATCGCGCAGGTCGTCTCCGCGCCCGACGCGCGCTACGCCGAGGTGCCCGCCGCGTTCGTCCAGCTCGCGCCCGGGCAGACGGCGACCGAGGAGGAGCTGATCGCGCACTGTCTCGGCCAGATCGCCACGTTCAAGGTGCCGCGGTACGTGCGGTTCGTCGACGAGTGGCCGATGTCCGGCACGAAGATCCGCAAGGTCGAGCTGCGCGAGCGGATCGCAGCCGAGCTCGAAGCGGCCGGGATCACCGAGGCGCCGAAGCTGACGAGCCGCTGAGCGGCAGCGCGGCGAGCGCCCGGCGCGGCGGGGCAGGGACGAGGAGCCCGGCGAGCGCCGTCACGAGCAACGCCGCCGAGCAGATCGCGAAGCCGATCGTGAACCCCGTCTCGTCGGGGATCCCCGAGCTCCCGACGCGGGAGGCGACAACGGCAGCCGTCACCTGCGCGCCGATCGCGCCGCCCACCGTCCGCATCAGCGTGTTCATCCCCGTCGCGACACCGGTCTGCTCGGGTGGCACCGCGCCGACGATGAGGTTCGCCATCGAGGCCCAGGCGAGCCCGATGCCGGCACCGGTGATCGCGTTCGCGACGTAGACGACCGTCTGCGACGAGTGCGCGAACGCGAGCAGGGCGAAGGAGACGACGCTGACGCCCGAGCCGAGAAGCAGCGGCAGCCGGGAGCCGACGGTCCGCGAGAGCCGGCCCGAGAGCATCCCGAACAGCAGCATCGTCCCGGCCGAGGGGAGCATGAAGAGCCCGGCCTCGGTCACCGTCGCGCCGAACCCGTACCCGGACGAGGTCGGCGTGGAGACGAACTGCGGCACGAGCACCCACAAGCCGAGCATCCCGAACCCGAAGAGGACGCCGCACAGGTTCGTCGTCCACACCGTGCGCAGGCGCAGCATCCGCATGTCGACGAGCGGCTCCGCGACGCGGCGCTCGAGCGCCACCCAGGAGGCTGCGAGGAAAGCGGAGGCGGCGAAGAGCGCGAGGATGCCGCCCGACGTCCAGCCCCAGTCGCCGCCCTCGGTGACGCCGATGAGGAGCGCCGACAGCCAGCCGGCGAGCAGGAGCGCCCCGCCGACGTCGACCCGTCCCTGCGTCCTGATCGGCGACTCGGGGACGAAGAGGACGAGCCCGACGGCGCAGAGCCCGACTGCGATCGCCGGGATCCAGAAGATCCAGTGGTAGGAGAGATGGTCGACGATCGGCCCCGCGAGCGCGATCCCGAGACCGCCGCCGATCCCGAGCACGGACGACACCATCGCGATCCCGGCAGGAACGCGCTTCGGCGGGAACTCGTCGCGGATGATCCCGAACGAGAGCGGGAAGACGGCGCCGCCGACACCCTGGATCAGGCGTCCCACGATCAGGAGGCCGACCGAGTCGGCGAGGGCGGAGACGAGGAGGCCCGCGACGAGGACGACGAGCGCGATGACGAGCATCCGCCTCTTCCCGAACATGTCGCCGAGGCGGCCTAAGATGGGGATCGAGATCGAGGCGCTGACCATGAACGCCGTGATCGCCCACGGCCGGCGTCACGATCGACTGCAGGAGCGAGTACGAGGCGCCGGCGACCGCGAGCACGACGAACGTCGCCCGGTACTGCCGTGCGTCGATGCCGCCGCTCATCGCGGGAATCTAGCAGAAACGGAATCGAGACTCCGTTTCTGGTACGGTCCGCCGATGCCTGCCGCACCCGCGAGCCCGACTCCGGACGCCGTGGCCGGCGGGCCGTCGGGGGAGCCGGAGCCGCTCCGCTCGGACGCTGCCCGGAACCGGCGGGCGGTGCTCGCCTCCGCCCGCGACCTGTTTCGCGAGCGGGGGCTCGACGCCGGCATCGAGGAGGTGGCCGAACGGGCGAGCGTCGGTGTCGGCACCGTGTACCGCCACTACCCGTCGAAGGCGCACCTCGTCGACGCCGTCTTCGCCGAGAGCCTCGAGGAGCTCGCCGCGCTCGCGGAGGCGGCGCTCGCGGAGGAGGACGCGTGGGAGGGGTTCACCGCCTTCGTGCTGCGGGTGGCCGAGCGGGCGGCCGCCAACAGCGGCCTCCGCAGCGTCTTCCGGCGCCGCGTGCGGGAGAGCGAGGCGCTCGCTGCGAGCTGGGCGCAGGCCGCCGATCGCATCGAGCGCCTCGTCCGCCGCGCGCAGGAGCAGGGGGCGATGCGCGCCGACGTCGGGCTCGCGGACGTCCGCGCCGTCCTCTGGAGCTCCGCCGAGGTCGCCGAGCTCGCGGCCGCGGTGGCGCCCGGCCTCTGGCATCGCCATCTCCACCTCCTGCTCGACGGGCTCCGCGCCGAGGCGGCGACCCCGATGCCCGCGCCGGCGGTCGGCCGCTCGCGTTCTCGGGCCCTCTGAGGATGGGCTCACAGCGGCTCCTCGTCTGGACGCTGGTCGGCCTCAACGGGCTCTACGGCTTCAACCAGATGATCGTGATGCCGGCGCTGCCGACGATCGAGCGCGACCTCGGGACGTCGACGACGCGCGTCACCTGGCTCCTCTCGGTCTTCCTCGTCGTCTCCTGTGTGGCGACACCGCTGCTCGGCCGTCTCAGCGACGGGTTCGGCCGACGACGCCTGCTCCTCGTCGCGCTCTGGCTCTTCCTCCTCGGCAGCGTGCTCGCGGCCGTGGCGCCCGACATCTGGGTGCTGATCGGCGCCCGCGCGATCCAGGGGGCGAGCGGCGCGCTCGGGCCGCTCGCGATCGGGCTCTTGAGCGGCCTGCTCTCCCAGCAGTCCCTGCACCGGTCGCTCGGGGCGATCATGTCGGCGACGATGATCGGCAGCGGCCTCGGCGCGGCGCTCTCCGGATTCTTCGTCGACTGGATCGGCTGGCGCTATCCGTTCGTCCTCAGCGCGGCGGTGATCGTCGCCTGCATGGTGGTGGTCGCCGCCGCGCCTGCCGACCGCCCGGGCATGCGGAGCAAGGTCGACCTCGCCGGCGCCGCGCTCCTCTGCGGTGGGCTCGCGAGCCTGCTCGTCGCCATCACCGAGGGCTCGCACCTCGGCTGGGTGTCGGCACCCGTGCTCGCGCTCTTCGCCGTCAGCCTGGTCCTGCTCGCCGCCTGGGCCGCGTACGAGCGCGGCCTCGAAGCCCCGCTCGTCGACGTGCGCGCGCTCGCGCGCCGCCCCGTCCTCGTCTCGAACGTCGCTCAGGCGTTCTCCGCGTTCGCGATGACGGCCGTCATCGTGCTCGTGCCGCGGCTCGCCGGGACGGAGCCGAGCGCGTCCGGCGTCGAGCTCGGCTACGGCCTCGACGCGAGCCCGTCCCTGATCGGGCTCTACCTGCTGCCGATCTCGATCTCGGGGATCTTCGCGGGCGGCTTGGCCTCCTACGTCGGGCGCCGCTACGGGTACAAGACCTGCCTCCTGCTCGGCCAGCTCCTCGGCGGCGCGTCGCTCGCGGCCCTGATCCCCTGGCACGACGCGGGCTGGCAGATCGTGCTCGTGATGCTCGCGATCGGGGTCACGATCCCGCTCGTCAACACGGCGGTCAACGCGATCGTGGTCGACTCGGTGCGGATGACCGACGTCGGCGTCTCGACCGGGATCCTCGTCGTCTCGCGCCAGATCGGCGCCTCGGTCGGCGCGCAGCTGACCGCAGCCGTCCTCAGCGCAGGGATCGTGACCGGCACGGCGACCCCGACCGAGGGCGCGTTCGAGCTGGGGTTCGCGCTCGGCGTCGGCGCGGCGGCCGCGGGCGCCGTGCTCGTCGCGACGCTCCTCGGCGCCACCGGTCGCGTCTCGCCCGCGCGCGCCTGACCCTTGTATCGTGGGCGCGTGAGCAGGCCCGGGCTCGAAGGGGGAGCGGCACTCGTCGACGGCGAGGTCGTGCCGATCGCGTCCGCACGGATCCCGATCCTCGACTTCGGCTTCACCCGCTCGGACTGCACGTACGACGTCGTCGCCGTGTGGGAGGGGGCGTTCTTCCGGCTCGACGACCACCTCGACCGCTTCGAGCGGAGCTGTCGCGCGCTGCACCTCTCGCTGCCGCACACGCGCGAGGAGATCGTCGCGATCCTGATGGAGCTGATCCGGGCGACCGGGCTGCGCGAGGCGTACGTCGAGGTCATCTGCACCCGCGGCGTCCCGCCGGCCGGGGTGCGCGACCCTCGACAGTTCGTCAACCGGTTCTACGCCTTCGCGATCCCGTACGTGTGGATCCTCCGCCCGGAGGAAGGCGAGCGAGGCATGGACGCGATCGTCTCCCGCGTCGTGCAGCGGATCGCGCCGACCTCCGTCGATCCCCGCGTCAAGAACTTCCACTGGGGCGACCTGACGCGCGCGATGTACGAGGCGTTCGACCGCGACGCGCGCTACCCGATCCTGCTCGACGCCCGGGGCTCTGTCACCGAGGGGCCGGGGTTCAACGTCTTCGCGCTCGTCGACGGCGCGCTGCTGACGCCTGCCGCGGGCGTGCTCGAGGGGATCACCCGGAAGACGGTGCTCGAGCTCGCGGCGCGCGAGGGGATCGAGACGGCCGTCGTCGACCTCCGCGAGGAGCAGCTTCGCTCGGCGGCGGAGATCTTCGCCAGCTCGACGGCCGGCGGGATCATGCCGGTGACGACGCTCGACGGCGCGGCGGTCGGCGCCGGCGGCGTCGGGCCGGTGACGGAGCTGATCCGGACGCGCTACTGGGAGGCGCACTCGGACCCCGCGTACGCGACGCCGGTCGACTACGACGCCTGAGCGTCCGCCCGCCGGCTGCGACTTCGGTCGCGCGAGGTGCCGGGCATCGCGAACGTGGTCAGCAGCGTCACGAGGAGCGCGATCGCGGAGAGCCCGAAGCCGAGCTCGAAGCTCCCCTCGCTCGGGACGCCGTCCGGCGACAGCGTCGCCGCGACCATCGTCGCCGCCGCCTGGGCGCCGACGGCGCCGCCGATCAGCCGGAAGAGCGAGTTCATGCCGGTGGCGACGCCCGTCTGCCCGGGCGGGACGGAGGCGACGATCATGCTCGCCATCGCCGGGAAGCCGAGGCCGAGCCCGAAGCCCATCAGCACCGAGCCCGCGTAGATGTCGTGCGGCGCCCCGTGCCAGAACGTCAGCCAGGTGAACCCGACCACCGTCGCCCCGGCGCCGAGCGCGAGCGGCACCCTCCCTCCGAGACGATTCGCGAGGTGCCCGGAGACCGGGCTCGCGAGCAGCATCACGACGTTGCTCGGCACGAGGTAGAACGCGGCCTGCGAGGCGGAGTCGCCGAAGCCGTACCCGCTCGACACCGGCTGCTGGACGAGCTGCGGCACCAGGACGAACGTGCCGAAGAGGCCCATCCCGAACGTGAGCGCCGCGAGGTTCGTCGTCCAGACACCGCGGAGCCGCAGCATCCGCATGTCGACGAGGGGCTCGCGGGTGCGGCGCTCGATCGCGACCCACGCTGCGAGGAGCGCGGCGGAGCCGCCGAGGAGCCCGAGGACGCGCCAGGAGCCCCAGCCCCACGCGACCCCCTGTGTGATCGCGAGGAGGAGCGCAAGGAGCCACAGTCCGAGGAGGATCGCGCCCGGGACGTCGATCCGGGCCAGCTCGCGATGCGGTGATTCGGGCACCACGAGGATCGCCCCGACGAGGCCGATCGCGACGATTGCCGCCGGCAGCCAGAACAGCCACTGCAGCGACAGGTTCTCGACGATCAGGCCCGACAAGAGGATGCCTGCGGTACCGCCGACGCCGATCGTCGCGGAGATCATCGCCAGGCCGGAGTGGAGACGCTCGGGCGGCAGCTCGTCTCGCACGATCGCGAAGGAGACGGGGAAGACGGCGCCACCGAGTCCCTGGACGACCCGGCCCGCGACCATGCCCTCGATCGAGCCGGAGAGCGCGGAGACGACGAGCCCGCAGAGGATGAGCGTCAGGCAGAGGATGAGGATCCGTCGCTTGCCGAGCATGTCGCCGAGCCGGCCGAGCACGGGCACCGCGATCACCGACGTGAGCATGAAACCGGTCATGAGCCAGGCCGCGGCGGCCGGGGTCGTCTCGAGGATCAGCTGCGCATCGCGAAGGACAGGAGCCACGATCGCCTGCAGCAGCGAGTGCGAGAGGCAGGCGAGGCCGAGGACGGCGAAGACGAGCCTCGGCCGGCGGCCGCGACCGGCCATCGTTCTCACTACGGGCACCGCTCCGACCGTACCACCGACCTCGCCGGGACGGACGATACGGCCGCGACGCGCGACCGGATCCCCCCGGCTACGGCGCCGTGTCGTAGCGGTACTCGACCTCGCCGAAGGCGTCGACGGCGAAGGCGTAGAGGAAGCGCAGCGGCCCCGGCCCGGTGTTGCGGATCCCGTGACGGGCGTCGCCGGGGATGAAGACGGCAGTGCCTGCGCGTACGTCGTGCTCGGCGTCCTCCATCGTCACCACTCCCTCGCCGGCGAGCACGTAGTAGAGCTCGGGAGGGCTGTGACGGTGAGGCGCAAGGCGGTCGCCCGGGGCCAGCTCGGCGACGCCTGCGGTGAGCGCCTCGGTCGGGGTGCGGTCGGCGCTCCAGAGCGTGCGCCACGCGACCCGGCCGTGCACGTCGTCGTCCCAGCCCTCGTCGCAGGGAGCGTCGTGGAGGACGAGCGGGCGGACCTCGCTCACGCGGCCGCCGAGGGATCGAGCGTCGCGGGAAAGCCCTGTGCGCGCAGGTCGGTGCCGAGCGCATCCTCGAGCAGCTTCACGACCTGCGACGACCAGGCGCTGCCGCCGTACTGCGCACGGGCACGGATGAAGGTCTGCTCGACGAGGCCCGCGAGCTCGAGCGGCACACCGAGCTCGCGGCCGAGCTCGTGGGCGAGGTGGAGGTCCTTGCACGCGAGGTCCATCGTGAAGCCGATGTCGTAGCTGCCGTTCAGGATCACCTGGCTCTCGGTCTCGTGGACGAAGCTGTTGCCCGAGCTCGCTCTGATCGCGGCAAAGGCCGTGGCGAGGTCGAGCCCACCGCGCTTCGCAAGCATCAGCGCCTCGCCGACGGCGACGAGATGGACGAAGGCGAGCATGTTGGTGATCACCTTGATCACGGAGGCGCTGCCGAGCGGCCCCATGTGCAGGATCTCTCCACCCATTGCCCGGAGCAGCGGCAGCTGGCGCTCGAAGACGCCGGTCTCACCACCGACGAGGACGGTGATCTCCCCCGCCGCCGCCCTGTGCACGCCTCCCGTGACGGGCGCCTCGAGGCACGCAATCCCCCGCTCGGCGGCGCGCGCGGCAAGGCCGCGGATCTCGTGCGCGTCGTTCGTGCTCATCTCGATCCACGTGCCCCCCGACCGGAGCCCGGCGAGGACGCCGTCCTCGCCCGCGACGACCTCTCTCACGGCGGCAGGTGAGGGCAGGCACGTGATCACCGTCTCGGCTGCCTCGGCCGCCTGACGGGGTGAGGGCGCCCATCGCGCGCCCGCCGACAGCAGCGCCCGGCCCGCCGTGGGATCCCGGTCGTGCACCGTCACCTCGAAGCCCGCGCGGACGACGCTCGCCGCGAGATGCGCTCCGAGATTCCCGACGCCGATGAATGCGATCCTGCCCGGCACCTCGAGGTCGAGGGTATCGGGGGCATCGGCCGAGCGGAGCGACGGACGAACGTCCGGACGCCCCAGGGCCGCGCATGGACCTGCTCGATCCGCCACCCGCTCCACTGCCCGGCAGTCGGGATCCTCCCGGGCGGCATCGCCGCAGGCTGCG
>VGCB01000044.1 GCA_016870235.1 Actinomycetota bacterium
GCCGACGACGACGAGCCGCGTCGCCCCGGCGGCGGTCGCCGCGGCCACGAGCTCGTCGAGCGCGCGCGCGTTCGCCGAGCCCGAGCACCGTGAGCAGCTGGTGTCGTCGACGATCACGACCCGGCGCGCCTCGCCGCCCGCCTGCGCGGCGCAGCGCCGGCAGAGCCGCGCGAGCTCGGCGTCGATGGCAGCGCCGGCGGTTCCGACCTTGGCCATGCTGATCCGCGTCTTGCGCGCGTTCGTGAGCCCGGAGCGCTCCAGGGCGGCACGGCCGAGCACGGCGTTCTCTCCCACCAGGCCGAGCGTGGCGAGGAGATCGCCGATCGCGACGTCGTCCATCTCCCCAGTATCGTCGTCGCCTGACCATCGCCGATCGGCCCTGACCGTCGCCGATCGGGACGGGGCGGTCGCCGATTGGGACGGGTCGGTCGCCGATTGGGGCGGGTCATCGCCGAGGGGGCGCACCGCGGACGATCACGTCACCTGTCCGGAAGAGACCACCTCCCTCGTCCGAAAGGGACAATATCCCCTGGGCCGCCGACCTCCACCCCACGCGGTAGACGCTAACGCGAGATCTGTTGCGCGTCAGTTGCAAACCGTGTCGACTTTGCACCAACTCGTCCCCAACGTGCGAGTCGTCAACCTCGCTGCCCGACCGTTCGCTCGCAGCAGCCGCGTCCGGCCCGCCCGAGCCCGACTCGCGCCGGAGCTACGCGAAGACGACGGTGCGGTTGCCGTGCACCAGGACGCGATCGTCGAGGTGCCAGCGGACGGCACGGGCGAGCACGACGCGCTCGATATCGCGACCGATGCGTTGGAGCTCGTCCGCGTCCTGCCTGTGGGTCACGCGGATCACGTCCTGCTCGATGATGGGCCCCTCGTCGAGATCCTCGGTCACGTAGTGGGCGGTGGCGCCGATGAGCTTGACGCCGCGCTGGTAAGGCGCGCGCGTAGGGCTCGGCACCGACGAAGGCCGGGAGGAACGAGTGGTGGATGTTGACGATCGGTGCGCCGACGCGCGCGAGGAAGTCGGGCGAGAGGATCTGCATGTACCGCGCGAGGACGCCGAGGTCGACACGATCCGTCATCAGCTCGAGCATCCGCTCTTCGGCCTCGGGCTTCGTCTCGCGGCTGACCGGGACGTGGTGGTAGGGCACGTCGAACGCCTCCACGTCGCGCCGCAGATCCGGGTGGTTGGAGATGACGCCGACGATCGCGGCCTCGAGCTCACCGCGCCGCCAGCGCCAGAGCAGGTCGAGGAGGCAATGGTCGTACCTCGAGGCGAGGAGCATCACGCGCTTGCGCTCGCCGGAAGGCACGAGCCGCCAGGTCATCCCGAACCGCGCTCCCACTTCCTCGGCAAACCGCCGCTCCAGCTCGATCCAACGCTCCTTCAGCCCCTCGAGCCGGAACTCCATCCGCAGGAAGAAGGAGCCTCCCTCGGGGTCGGTGGAGAACTGGTCGGAGCTGAGGATGTTCGCGCCCGCGTCGAACAGGAACGTCGAGACGGCCGCGACGATCCCGTGCCTGTCGGGACACGAGACGATCAGACGCCCGACGTGGGTGCGGTCCATCCCGCCAGCCTAAGCGGTGGGGCCGGGAGCGGCGTCACCCGGACGGGGACGCCGGCTCCCGGCCGCCTCTCTCAGCGGCTGCGCGCCCTCCCGGTCGCCGCGACGTCGACCTCGAGCGACCCCCCGTCGAGCACGACGCCGTAGTCGCTCGCTGCCAGCTCGACCGTCGTGAACCCGTCGAGGACGTCCGAGCGCACCGCCTCCGGATCCCGCGCGAACGGGTCGCCGTACCCGCCGGAGCTCGGCACCGCGATCTCGATCGTCGAGCCCGCGCGCAGCACCTTGCCCGTGAACTTCGCCGGCCAGAACTCGACCGTCCCGTCGGGTGCGGTCACCTTCCCGTACGCGAGCGTCCCGTCGTGGCCGCCGAAGATGCCCCACGGCGGATCCGACTCGCAGCGGTCGCCCTCGCACGTGACGATCGTGTCGACGAGGAACCGGTTCACCCGCACCATGCCGATGCCGCCGCGCCACTCGCCGGCGGCGCAGTGGTCGTCGCGGAGCTCGTAGCGCTCGGTGCGCATCGGGAAGCGCCACTCGAGCTCCTCGATCGGGTTGTTGCGCGTGTTCGCGATCAGGCAGTCGACCGCGTCGAGCCCGTCCTTGCCGGGCCGCCCGCCGTACGAGCCCTCGTCCACCTCGAGGTAGACCCAGTACTCGCCCTCCTCCTCGAGGTAGCCCGAGTAGGAGATGAAGTGCAGATGCGCGGAGTTGCCCGCCGTGATCTGGTTCGGGATCACCGGCGCGAGCGCCCGCAGCGCGAGATCGACGGCGCGCTGGACCTGGCAGAAGCGGGCGAAGCACGCCCGCGGGTAGTTCGGGTTGAAGATCGACCCCTTCGGCGCGACGACGTTGACCGGCGCCAGCATCCCCTCGTTCTGCGGCACGAAGACCGGGAAGGTCGCCTCGTCGAGGAAGATCATCCGGGTGATGAACGTCATCGCGGACACGGTCGTGCCCTCGAAGGGGCAGTTGTAGCCCGTCGGCACCTCGCCGCTCGAGCCGGTCAGGTCGAACGTGATCTCGTCGCCGGAGATCTCGACGGCGATCTTCACCGGCAGCTTGACGCCGCGGTTGACGCCGTCGTCGTCGAGCCATCCCACCTCGGTCTCGTAGCGCCCGTCGGGGACCTTCGCGATCTCGTTCCGCAGCATCTGCTCCGAGTACTCGAGCCACGCCTTCGCGACGCCGAGCACGGTCTCCTCGCCGTAGTGGCCGAGCAGGTCCGCGTACCGCTTCCTGGCGAGCTCGCAGGCCGCGATCATGGCCTGGATGTCGCCGTTGTTGAACGACGGCGTCCGGACGTTCTCCATGATGTGCTTCCACAGCCCCGCCTGCCAGACCCCCTTCTCCTGGATCTTGAGCGCGCGGTAGATGTTCCCCTCCGACCAGTTGTCGACGAGGTCGATCGCGAGCCCGGGGTAGGCGCCGCCGATGTCGAGCACATGCGCGGAGGCCCCGGAGAAGCCGACGAGCTCGCCCTCGAAGAAGATCGGGATCACGATCGCGACGTCGGGCGAGTGCGTCGCCCCGCCATACGGGTCGTTGTGGAGGATGACGTCGCCCTCGTGGATATCGTCGCCGAGGATCCGGATCACGTTCTTGACGATCTTCGGCATCGCGCCCATGAACATCGGCGTCGAGTCCGACTCGGCGAGGTTGTTCCCGTTCCGGTCGAAGATGCCCGCGCCGAGGTCCTCCGACTCGCGGATGATCGACGAGTAGGACATCCGGTAGAGGACGCCGGCCATCTCCTTCGCGATCGAGGCGAACGCACCGCCGACGACGCGCATCAGGATCGGTGTCGAGAGCGACGCGCCGCGCGCCGCCTCGGATCGCGGCCGCGTCGTGCAGTCGATGACGATGTTGCCGTGCCCGTCGATCTCCGCCTCCAGGCCGGGTGGGATCACCGTCGTCGTGTCGTACTGCTCGACGATCGCCGGGCCGACGATCCGATCGCCGGCACGGAGACGCTCGCGCTCGTAGAACGACGTCGCGTGCCGCTCGGCCTTGCCGTCGACGTCGAAGACGACGTCGCGTTCGAGGCTCCTGGCGCCCGACGGGTCGCCGTCGCCCCGCTCGACCTCGGCGGCCCGGAGCTCGTCGACGCGCCCGATCCCGACGACGCGGATGTTGATGATCTCGATCGGCGCGTCGAACTTGTGGCCGTACTCGTGCTCGTGCGCCGCGTGGAACCGCTCGCGCAGCTCCTCGACCCAGGCGTCGTCGACGGCGCCGGCGGGCACCTCGGTGCGCACCTCGTAGCCCTGGCCCGCGTAGCGACAGTCGGCGAGGCGTCTGATCAGTCGCCGGTCGGCCGGCACCGCGTCGGCGTCGAGCTGCGCCGTCGCCTGCGCCACGAGCTCGTCGAACCGGGCGGTGATCCTCGCGTGATCGAGACCCTTGAGCGGATGGCGCTCGGTCGCGACGAACTCGTGCTGGAGGTCGGTCGCGAGGAGCCCGGTCGCGGCGATGATCCCCGGGTGCGGGGGCACGAGGACGCGGGCGATCTCGAGCTCGAGCGCGATGTCGCACGCGAAGAGCGGCCCGGCGCCGCCGCCGGCGACGAGCGTGAACTCGCGCGGGTCGTAGCCGCGGCGCACCGAGTTGAGCTCGATCGCCTGCGTCATCCCGTACTTCTGCACCTGGAGGGCGCCAAGCGCGGCCTCCTCGACGCTCATCCCGAGCTCGTCGGCGACCGACTGCAGCGCCTTCTCGGCGAGCGCCGGGTCGAGGGTCATCCCACCGCCGAGCAGGCCGCGATCCGAGCGGAGGCGTCCGAGCAGGAGCTGCGCGTCGGTCGAGGTCGGCAGCGTGCCGCCGCGCCCGTAGCAAGCGGGGCCCGGATCGGCGCCGGCCGACTGCGGCCCGACGCGGAAGACGCCGCCCTGGTCGACGTAGGCGATCGAGCCGCCGCCCGCGCCGATCGTGTCGATGTCGACCATCGGCACCATCGCCTGGTAGTCGCCGATCTTCGTGTCGAGCAGATGCCGCATGCGAAGCTGACCGCCCGCGGCGACCCCGATGTCGGCCGAGGTGCCGCCGATGTCGAGCGTGACGACGTTATCGAAGCCCGCCACGCGGCCTGCCCAGATGCCGCCGATCAGGCCGGCGACCGGGCCGGACATGAGCATGTTCACCGGGCGCTTCGAGGCCGACTCGACCGTCGCCATCCCACCCGAGGACTGCATCAGCTGCACGCCGTGGCCGAACCCGGCCTCGGTCATCGCGACGGCGAACCGCTCGAGGTATTGGGAGACCTTCGGCCCGACGTAGGCGTTGAGCGCGACCGTCGAGAAGCGCTCGAACTCCCGGTAAAGCGGGAGCACCTCGTTCGAGACCGAGAGGTACGCCTCCGGGAACTCCTCGCTGAGGATCTCCTTCACCCGCTGCTCGTGGACCGGGTTCAGGTAGCTGTGGAGGAAGCACACCGCGACCGCCTCGACTCCTGCCGAGCGAAGCTGCCGCACGCGCTCGCGCACCTCGTCCTCGTCGAGCGGGACGAGGACGTCGCCGTGCGGCACGGTCACGCGCTCGGCGACCGTCAGCCGGTGACGCCGCTTGACGAGCGGCCGCGACTGCCAGGGGAGCTCCTGCTGCAGCGAGAAGTTGAAGGGCTTCTTGTGCCGGGCGATGTGGAGGATGTCGCGCATCCCCTCCGTCGTGATCATCCCGACCTCGGCGCCCGTGTGCGTGAGCGCGATGTTGGTCGCGACGGTCGTGCCGTGCAGGAGGTTGTCGACCTCGGCGAGGGCGACGTCTGCCTTGGCGCAGAGTCGCGCGATCCCGTCGACGACGCCACGCGCCGGGTCGTCCGGGGTCGAGGGCACCTTGTCGACCGTGATCCGACCCGACTCCTCGTCGACGAGGATGAGGTCGGTGAACGTGCCCCCGACGTCGACGCCGATGCGCTTCAACGTGTTGCCTCCTTCCGCGGCGCCGGGCAGCGAGCCCGCTGCTCAGCGCGTCTCGTGCGATCAGCCGGCCTGGCTCCAGCCGGCGTATGCAATGTATACGCTGTCCTCGAACCTGTCCATTAACGGCTCAGCTCCCGCCCACGAGCCGGTCGGCGAGCCGCCGGGCCGCGTCCGTCGTCACGTCGGGCGACGTGGGCGCGTCGCTGCCCGCCGCGTACGTCACGAGCTTCTTCCGGGCCCGGTCACTGGCTCCGGCGAGGAGCGACGACAGCCGCTCCGCGTCACGACGCTCGAGCGCGGCGATCATCTCGTGGTGCTCCGCTTGGGCGAGGGGCCGCTGCTCGAGGAGCCCCGCCGCCACCCGGGAATACGGCTCGATCTGCGTCAGGACGCGGAGCGCGGTCGCCCGGAAGTGCGGCAGGCCGGAGGCGATGTACAACGTGTCGTGGAAGGCGTAGTTGAGGTTCGACCAGGTATCGGCGTCATCCGCCTCGTCCATGCGGCGGACGAGCTCCTTCAGCTCCGCCAGCTGAGCCGGCGTCGTGCTGCGAACGGTCGCCTGCGCAATCGCCGCCTCGAGGACCGCCCGCAGCGACCAGAGCTCGTCGATCTCGTCCGCCGTCAGCTCGGTCACGCGCACGCCGTCATCGGTGAAGACGACGAGCCCTTCGGAGGCGAGGCGCTGCAGCGCCTCGCGGACCGGAATCCGGCTCACGCCCATCGCATCGGCGATCGTCTGCTGGATCAGCGGCATCCCGGGCGGCAGCATCCGCTGACGGATGGACTCGCGAAGGACGTCCGCAATCGAGAGATCCGGCCGAGGCGCCATGCGATCCTTCACGGATGCAGTGTATGCGGACTGCGGCGACGAGCTGTCGCGGCCACGAGGAGACCTCCCCGGCGCAACAGAGTCGAACCGGTCTTGAACCAGAGCTGTGACATAATGAGAGCCATAATTATGGCCATGAGGCGGACAACCATTATGGCCGACGACGTCCTCCTCGATCGCCTTCGCCGGATTGCCGCCGACGAAGGTCTGTCCCTGGCAGAGGTGATCCGCGAGGGGATGGAGCTTCGCGCCCAGCGGAGCCGACCCGCCGTGTCGTTCGTCGGCACCGGACGCTCGGGTCGGAAGGGCCATCGCACGGCGGAGCTCTCGTCGGAGGTGCGGTTCGTGCCGAAGTCGTGGCGCTAAGTCGACGTGGCGCTCATCTGCGACACCGGAGTCCTGTACGCCGCGATCGACGTCAACGACGCCGCGCACAGCGCGTGCTCCGCCCTGCTCCTCGACCCGCCCGAGGAGCTCGCCGTTCCCGCACCCGTCGTCGTCGAGCTCGAGTGGCTCGTGTCGAACCGGATGGGGTACGACCAGTTCGACGGGTTCCTGCAGAGCGTCGAGGTCGGCGCGCTCGACGTGATCGAGCTTCGCGCGAGCGACTACGGCCGCATCCGGGACCTCTGCCGGCGCTACGAGGATCTCCCGCTCGGTCTCGTCGACGCGGCCGTGGTCGCGGTGGCAGAGCGCCTCGAAGAACGGACGCTCGCAACCCTCGATCACCGCCACTTCACGATCGTCCGTCCACGTCACGCGGCGTCGTTCACATTGCTTCCGTAGGCTGCCCGCGCCTGCTGTCGTCACGGCCGCGCGACGGCAGCGATGACCTCGCGGCCGACGGTCGCCATCTGGTCGAACGCGCTGTTCAGGTAGGCGCACGAGATCTCGTCGACGCCGAGCTCGAACAGCCGCTCCGCCTTCGCGCGAACCTTGCCCGCGCTCCCGGCGAGGGCGTAGTCGTCGATCAGCTCGCCCGTCAAGTACGCGGTGTGATCGGCATCCGAGGAGAGGTGCCCAGCGTAGTAGTCATACTCGTCGCGGCTCTGCGGCAGCCGGGTCATCACCTCGGGCATGTCGTGCGCGGGATTTCGCTTCATCGTGTCGGCGATGTGGTTCGCGCAGGCGGCGGGCGCCCACCGGCACGCGTCCCACGCCTCCTGCTGGTCGTCCCCGACCCACATCGCGGTCAGCACCGAGAACCTGATCGCGTCCGGGTCGCGGCCCGCCGCTTCGGCACCGGCGCGGACGTGCCCCGTCGCCCACTGCACCGCCTCGTCGCTGACGCCGACGTAGAGCATCACGCGATCGGCGAGGGCACCGGCGAGGCGGAGGTTCTTCGGCCCGGTCCCCGACATCATGATCGGGACGCCCGCATCGCCCTCGAGCCAGCGGAAGTGGACGTCGGCGTCGTTGATGGTCACGTGCCGGCCCGCCATCAGGTCGCGAAGGAGCGGGATCGACTCGGCCAGGAACGCGGTCTTCACCGGGTTGAGCCCCATCGTGCGGACGGCGCTGTCGCCGCGGCCGATCCCGAGCTCGAGGCGGCCGGGGTGGAGCTCCGCGAGCGTGGCGAACGCGCTCGCCGTCGTCGTCACGTGACGCGTGAAGGGGTTCGTGACCGCAGTGCCGACGACGATGCGCTCGGTCGCGGCGAGGGAATGGGTCATGTAGACGATGCAGTCCTGCCAGAGGATCTGCGAGTCGATGAACCAGGCGTGGCTGTAGCCCGCGTCCTCGGCCGCCTTCACCGAGGCGATGCAGTCGGCGAAGCGCTCGGGCAGGAACTGGGCGCCGATCGATGGCATCTCGTCTCCTTCTCAGTCGGCGGTGGCGGGAAAGGCGCGGAGCTCGGCGAGCGTCTCCGCGAGCGTGTTCACCTGTCCCCAGCCCATGCGGATCATCTCGATCGCCGGGTCGTGCAGGTGCGGCGTCGCCGTGCCCACCGCCTCCTCGACGACGATCGGCCGGTAGTCGCGGAAGAGCGCGTCCTTCGTCGTCGCGCCGATGCACTGGTTCGTGAGGACGCCGGTGATGATCAGCGTCTCGGCGTCGAGGGCCCGCAGGATCGAGTCGAGGTTCGTGTTGAAGAAGGCGGAGAGCCGCGTCTTCTCCACGTACCAGTCCCCGGGTTGCGGCTCGAGCTCGGCAAGGATCTCGTAGCCCCACGTGTCCTTCCTCAGACCCCCGTCGCGCAGCAGCACCCGCTTGGCCATGAAGGGGCCTCCGTCCTCGACTCCGCGCGTGCCGTGACGCGTCCAGACGATCGGGACACCGCGCCGACGGCACTCCTCGTTCAGCTCCCGGGTCGGCTCGATCACCCGGCGCATGTGGGAGATGTCCATCTCGTGCGTCGCGTACCAGCCGTCCGGATGGAGGAAGTCGTTCTGGTCGTCGACGACGACGTGCACCGTGCTCCCCGGAACGAGCTTCCACGCCGTGGGGTCGTAGTAGTGCATCTCGCTCACGTCGTCACTCCTTCGGATCTCAGATCTGAGATCCGAAGCTATAGGATGTCGCCGGGAATCGTCAAGTGACACGCCTCCTCCCCATCGAGACCCCGTACCTGCGCGACCAGGCGTTCTCGCGCCTCCGCGAGGCGATCGTGGCGGGCGTGCTGCCGCCCGGGTCGCCCGTGGTGATCGACGACCTCGCGGCCTCGCTCGGTCTCAGCGCGATGCCCGTCCGCGAAGCCGTGAAGCGACTCGTCGCCGACGGCCTCGTCGAGGAGCTGCCCCGCCGGGCGCACAGGATCGCGCCGCTCACCCGGAGGACGGCGCTCGACGTCCTCGAGATCGTCGGCACCCTGATGATCCGGGCGTACGAGGTCGGCGTCCCCGCGCTCGCAGCAGCCGATGTCGCCGCCATGCGGGCAGCGCTCGTCGAGGCGGCGGCCGACGCGGCCGACGGCGATCTCACGGGGGCGCTGGCCGGCATCCATCGCATGCACGGCGTCGTCTACGCAGCCACCGGGAACGCGGAGTTCGCGAGGACGATCTCGGCGATCGCCCCCCGGTTCGACCGCGTGCTGTACCTCTGGTACACCGACTCCCTCGCCGACGTCGAGAGCTCGTACCGGCACGACCTCGTCCTGGCGCTGGAGAGCGACCGCCGCGAGGAGGCAGTCGAGATCCTGCGGATGGCATGGCGGCGCTTTCGCGACGTGATCGCGGCACGGGAGGACGAGGAGTGACGGCTCGAGACGCGCGGGTGCTCGTGATCGGCGGCGGCGTCGCCGGCGCCTCGACGCTCTACCACCTGACGCGGCTCGGCTGGGAGGACGTCGCGCTCGTCGAGGCGGCGGAGCTGACGAGCGGCTCGACGTGGCACGCGGCGGGGCTCTGCACGCAGTTCAACCAGAGCTACAACCTGATGGGCCTGCTCCGGCATTCGGTGGAGCTGTACGGCCGACTCGAGGAGGAGACGGGGCACCCGGTCGACTTCCACCGGTGCGGCAGCGTCCGGATCGGGACGACAGCGGACAGGCTCCACCAGTTCGAGCACGTGCTCGGGATCGCCCAGAACGTCGGCGTGCCGATGGAGATCGTGACGCCGGAGCGCGCGCTCGAGCTCTTCCCACTCGCCAGCATGGACGGCGTGCTCGCGGCCGCCCACCTGCCGACCGACGGGCACGTCGACCCGACGAGCCTGACGAATGCGCTCGCGAAGGGCGCGACCGACCGCGGCGCTGTCATCCACCGTCACACGCCCGTCACCGGGCTCGTGCGCGAGCGCGGCGCATGGACCGTGTCGACGCCGGCCGGCGAGATCCGGGCCGAGCACGTCGTGATCGCGGCCGGGCAGTGGT
>VGCB01000045.1 GCA_016870235.1 Actinomycetota bacterium
G
The DNA here is from genome assembly GCA_016870235.1 of Actinomycetota bacterium. Next base: position 2 of record VGCB01000045.1, read on the forward strand.
TCGGCGTTCCTGGACGCCGGCGTCGATGTCGCGGTCGTCGAAGCCGGTCTCGGCGGCCGCCACGACGCGACGAACGTCCTCGCGAGCCGGGTCGTCCTGCTGACGAACGTCGGGCTCGAGCACACCGACGTCCTCGGTGACACGGTCGAGGAGATCGCGACGGAGAAGCTGGCCGTCGTCCATGATGGAGCTGTTGTCGTCCTCCCCGACAACGAACTCCGCGCTCTCGTCCCCCCGTGTGCCGGCATCGTCCTCGGCGGCGCGCGCGAGGCGGCGGAGGCCTTCGCCGGCCATCCGATCGCGGCCGATCCGACTGTCGTGCTTCCCGGTCGGCTCGAGCGCCGCGTCGGAGCGGCCGAGATCCGCGACGGCGCCCACAACCCCGACGGCGTGCGGTGGCTCGTCGGGCGCCTCGGCGGGAACGGGCGCGATCACACGATCGTCGCCTCGATCCTGCGCGACAAGGACGTGGGCGCGATGCTCGACGGGCTCCGCACGCTCGGCTCCCGCTTCGTCGCGACCGCCTCCACGAACGACCGCGCCCTCGATCCGGCAACGCTCGCCGCGGCCGCCCGCGAGCGGTTCCCGGTCGTCGAGGTCGTGGCCGACCCTCGGGCCGCGGTCGCACGCGCGCACGAGCTCGGCGAGCCGGTGCTCGTGACCGGCTCGCTCTACCTCCTCGCCGACCTCGAGCGGGCCGAGCAATCATGAGGAGGATGCGTGTCCGCGATCGCATCGTCGTGACGGTCTTCGCCCTCGCCCTCGTCTCGCTGATCGTCGGCTTCGCGTTCCTCGTCGGCTACCTGCTCGGCCGCGTGCTGCTGTAGTCGCCGTCCCGTTCCCGAGTCGCGCCCCGCCTCCCTGGGGTGGCCGGCCCACACCTCCCCGCCTGGCTTCAGCCAGACGGTCCCCTGTGGCGTCCGATCAACCACCCCGTGCGCGACGCGATCGCGACGCCGGGAGCGGCCGTTACCCGAGCTCGCGACGTTCGGAGGTGGCGTCGACGGAGAGATCCTCTTCGAGGGACGGTCGACACGGCTCACGCGGTAGGCTCGGGCGTATGGCTATCGAAACCACGCTCGTCCTCGTGAAGCCGGACGGTGTCCGGCGCGGGCTCTGCGGTGAGATCGTCGGGCGCTTCGAGCGCCGCGGGCTCGAGCTGCGTGGCGCCCGCCTTCTCAAGATCTCCCGGGCGATGGCCCAGCAGCACTACGCGGAGCACAAGGGCAAGCCGTTCTTCGGCGAGCTCGTCGACTTCATCACCTCCGGCCCCGTGCTTGCGCTCGCCGTGCGCGGCGAGAGCGCGATCTCGGTCGTGCGGACGATGATGGGCGCGACGAACCCGACGAGCGCCGACCCGGGCACGATCCGCGGCGACCTCGCCACCTTGCTCGGCGAGAACGTCGTCCACGGCTCCGACTCGAAGGCGAGCGCGAAGCGCGAGCTCGGGATCTTCTTCCCCGCCGCGCACCCGCTCGTCTGAGCCGTCGCTTCCCCGTCCGACTCCAGCCTTGATCCACCGCACCGGCCCGTTTTCCACAACCGGTGTTTGACACCGGTTTTCCACAGGCGCGCGGAGGGCCGAAAGTCCTGTGCGGAAGCCGGCAGCCGGTGGGCTTCCGTTGATGCTGAGGATGAGTTGTTGCCGCTCCTGCAACAGGTGGACAACGCCTGCTGCAACACATTGTCCACAGTCTGCAGCTCAGCCAAGCGAGTCCCGGGCGGCAGGGTGTCGTAGGCTGACCGTACGTGGCGCGCGCGAAGGAGCGGAGGGAGCCCGGGCCCGGCCCGTACATCCTCGGCCTGCGGTGGGCGGAGGAACCGGGCAACGGCTTCCCGTTCGACGTCCCGGCGGTCGCCGCGGTCGAGGGGCTCCGTCTCGACCGGCCTGTGACGCTGCTCGCAGGCGACAACGGCTCCGGCAAGTCGACGCTCGTCGAGGCGATCGCGCAGGCGATCGGCTTCGCGGCCGAGGGAGGTGAGCTCGAGCGGCTCGGCGAGCTCCCCGCCGTCCCGCCTGCGGTGATGGACGAGACGCTCGCGCCGATCCTTGGCCGGACGAAGCCGCGGAACGGCTACTTCCTCCGAGCCGAGAGCTTCTTCAACGTCGCCGCGTTCGTCGACGGGGGCGGCAGGTTCGCTCCCGACGGCTCGCTCTACGGCGGCGTGCCGCTGCACGAGCAGTCGCACGGTCAGTCGTTCCTCGCGCTCGCCGCGAACCGGTTCGGCCGCGACGGGATCTACGTCCTCGACGAGCCGGAGGCGGCACTGTCCGTCACCGGCGCCATCGCCCTTCTCGCCATCGTCGCCCGGGCCGCCCGCGCCGGCTCGCAGTTCGTGATCGCGACCCACTCACCCGTGATCCTCGCCTGCCCGGGCGCGCGCGTGTACGAGCTCGGTGACCATGGCCTCGTCGAGACCGCGTACGACGACCTCGAGGCGGTGCAGCTCACGCGCGCGTTCCTCCAGGCGCCGGAACGGTTCCTACGCGCCGCGCTCGCCGACGACGAGTAGCCGCTACGGCGGCGGGGAGGCGGCAGCGGCACGGCGGAGGGCCGGGGCGAGGTCGCCTCGGTCGGCGACCTCGACGCTCCCGAGACCGAGCCAGCCGGCGAGTCGTCGGAGCTCGGCCGCCAGCTCCTCCGCGGTTTCCGGCGGCGCCGCGGGCTCGGCGTGCGCCGCGAGGACGAGCAGCCGCCCGGCCTTCCGGTCCGCCTTGAGGTCGACGCGCGCCGCGATCCGATCGCCGAGCAGGAACGGCAGGACGTAGTAGCCGTGCACCCGCTGCGCGGCAGGCACGTAGATCTCGATCCGGTAGTGGAAGTCGAAGAGCGCCTCCGCCCGGGCTCGCTCCCAGACGACCGGGTCGAACGGGCTCAGGAGCGTCCGCGCCGAGACGCGCCGGGGCACCTTGGCACCCGCCCACAGAACGGCGTGCTTCGTCCAGCCGGGAACGGCCACCGGCTCGACATCGCCTGCCTCGATGCCGAGGAGTGCGTAGTTGAGGACGCGAATCCCGGCGTCGCTCATGGCGCTCGGCTCACTGGGCCTCGAAGGTCAGGTGCACGTTGACGCTCGTCGCCGGCGTGATCAACTCCGTCGCCGGCGGTGGAACCCTCGTCTCGTTCCCCGCACTGGTGGCTGTGGGGGTGCCGAGCCTCCACGCCAACGTCACGAACACCGTGGCGCTCGGGCCCGGCTACCTCGGAGCGGCGCTCGCCCAGCGCGGTGCGCTCCAGGACAACCGGCACCGCCTGCGCACTCTGCTCCCGGTGGCCGGGGCGGGTGGGCTCGTTGGGTCGATCTTGCTCGTGGCCACCTCCCAGCGCCTGTTCGACATGATCGTCCCGTTCCTCATCCTGCTCGCCTGCGGGCTGCTCGGCTTCCAGGACAGGATCAAGGCGAAGGTCTTCGGCCACCAACCGATCGCGGATCCAGTCTCGACGCCGACCGCTCTAGTCGTCGCCGTGTTCGCCACGGCCATCTACGGCGGCTACTTCGGCGCCGGGATCGGGATCTTGCTCCTGTCGGTGCTCGGACTAGTCCTCGACGGTGAGCTCTCGCGTCTCAACGCCCTCAAACAGGCGCTGTCGCTGGTGGTCAATCTCGTGGCCGCGCTCTTCTTGGTGTTCACCGGCAAGGTCGAGTGGGGCTTCGTCGTGGTGATGGCTCCTGCGAGCCTCGTGGGTGGTCATCTTGGAGGGTCGATGGTGGGACGGATGAACCAGCGGGTAATGCGAGCCCTGGTTGTCTCATTCGGCGTTCTCGTGGCTCTCCGGATGGTCCTGACCTAGTAGCCGTGGAGGCGCTGGTGCCGACGACAATCGCCCTGCTCGCGGGTGTCCCATCACGCCATCGGGGATGGATCCCGTACGCCTAGAGACCATCCCAGTCGACGTGGTACGTACTGCGCGACCACGGCACGTCGACACTCAGGCGGGCCGTGCCCACGAAGTCGCCGGCCGAGTTGAGGTAGAACTTCAGGTACCCATCGACGCGACCTGTGTGGACGTGGCCAGACATTGAGAATTCGGCGTAGGTGTTCGAGATGATGACCGTGACGAAGATGTCGAACCGCTGCTGCGCGTCGTACGTGTGACCTGTGACGTGGACGTGGCAGTTGCGGGTCATCGAGACCCCGTAGCTGCCCTGCAGGGTACTGGTGGCCTTGTTCCAGCTGATGATCAAGGTCTTGGTGGCGTTTCCATCGAGATAGGCCGACTTGTGGGTGAACGTGATGCCGAAGTCGATGGCCTGGATTCCGTTGCAGTCGATCTTGAACTGCGAACCAGGGAACGCCGTCTTGCCGTCGGGGTTCAAGGCGTTGTCGGCCCTTCCGAGCAGTTTGTAGGTCGACTTCGACATCTGCAGGTAGCCACTCGCTTCACCGGCGATCGTGGCGCACGTACCGACGCTGCCCGATTGGGCGAAGTGCAACTGCACGAGCTGGAAGCCCACGGCCTGGGAGCCGCCGGACAGCGGTGTGTTGCCATTGCCGTCTCTCGCCTGTTCAGGTGCCGTCGGCGCGGTGGTCGATGATCCGAGACCGCTTGCGATCGCCGATGGGTCGCAGTACTTCTTGCTCGAGTCGGTACAGATGTCGCCCGTCACGTCCCACGTGAGGCCATTGGAGTCGGCTCCCATGTCGGCATGGAGCGCCAGCGACATGAAGGCCGTCGGGGAGGAGGCAGTTGAGCCGTTGCTGAGGTACGCCGCAAGAGCGTCAAAGGCGACGCTGCTGGAGCTCTCCGTGATCGAGACGTTGAGCGTCATGTTCAGCAGCGTGATGCCGCCGACCTTGATGTTGTCGATCGCGGTGTTGAACTCGAAGCCAGAGGTCGACACCTGCGTCGCTACCTGCACGGTGGCGCTACCAAATGCGGCATTGAACTTGAGTCCGGCGAAGCCCATGGGCAGGGTGACGGTCGAGCCACCGGTCGTCAGCGCGCAGCCACCTGGGGCGATGCCGACCTGGAAGGACGACGCCTTCATGACCCCTCCGTCGATGGCGATCGAACCGGTGCCGCCGGCGCTGTCGAAGGAGTATGCGAAGCAAGGATTGGTGAGGCTCATGTCGATCAGGAGGTTCCCGATCATCCAGTCGCTGTCGTCGCAGGTTCCGGCGCAGCCCATGAACTTGCTGGTCATCGCACCCGTCGGGTTGAGGTACGTCGTGGTGCCGAGGGCGATCGAGGGCGAAGCGCCCTGCCAACCGATCTGACCTGAGATGGCCCAGAGGTTGACACCCTTGATACCGAACAGGTCGTTGACGAGGTACGACTGCGCCGTGCTCGGGTACTTGAGCTTGGTGGACGGGGTGAGCCCGTCGTTGGGCTCACCAGCGGCCGGCATTCCGTTGGCCGTGAGCGAGAGGGTGAAGCCGATGGCCGGAGCGGTGGCGGCCTTCAGTTGGATGCTCGACGAAACGACCCGGGCCGAACTGCCGTAGCCGAGGGTGACATCGGACGAGGTACCGAGGTTCATCGAGAACCCCTTGCCGCCGCCGGCCGCAAGACCGAGGGTCAACGACTGGATGCTGACCTTGAAAGGCTCGTTGCCGAAGTTGATCTTGACGGGCACCGTGCCTTGGATGGCGATCGAATTGGCGGTGATCTGGCCGGTGACCGCGACGTCGAGGTTGGTGCTCGGGAGCCCGATTGCCGAGGTGACGACGCCGGGGAGGTGCGAGAGACCGCCGAGCGAGATGCCACTGGGGAGCAGCGGCGTGGGCACGCCGCTGAAGCTGATCGCTCCGGGGATGCCGCCGTTCGGGAGGGTGAGCTTGCCGATGTCGGCGAGCGACAGGCTGCTCCAGCCGATGCCCTTGATGTCGGCGGTGGTGCCGGCTGGCACCGTGCCGCCGCTGAGGGACATGCCCGAGCCGAGGCCGACCTGGCCGAGGACGATGCCCGACGGGGTCCAGCGGGCGCAGCCGCCAGTGGCCTGGTTGACGAGGGTGGGGATCTTGATGGAGAACTGTCCGCAGAACTCGAGGTTGGTCCCGTTGGTGATTGCCGAGGTGTCGGGGAGGACCATGTTGGGGTCGTAGGAGTCGGTGCGCGGACCGCGCCAGATGGTGAGCGAGGGACTGCCCATCGAGACACTGGCGCCGCCGACACTGAGCGTGGCCGAGGCGTTAGACGTGCCGTCGAGTCGCGCCCACGAACCGTCGAGGGTCAAACCGCCGGCGAGGTTCACGGTGGGGAAGCCGTTGATTGCGAGCGAGCCGCTGGGCAGGCCGAGGTAGAAGTTGTCGCCCGAGGGGCACGAACTCGCATTGGCGAGCGGGCACTGATTGCCGAGCGAGAACTGGGTAGTGAGCGAGGCGCCCGAGGCGATCGGCCAGGTGATGGTCGAGCCGCTGACCTTCCACGTGATCGCGCCGGCGCTGTCGGTGATCGAGCCCGAGATGGTCGACGGATCGAGGGTGATGCCGGTGGTGCCGAGCTTGATGCTCGACGCCGCCGCAGGTGCGAGAGTGATCGACCAGTTCGCGCCGTCGACGAAGTTGGCGTTGGCGTTGATGCCGATGACGCCGCCGAGGGTGATGGTGCCGGTGGCGCTGAATGTGCCGTTGGTCGTCTTGGTGACCGACATCGAGTTGATCGTGAGGTTCGGTCCGAGCGCGATGCTGTCGGCCCTGACGCTGCCCGCTGGGATCTTGGCGATCAGCTCGGCCGCGTCGGTTCCCGTGAGGGCCGTCGTGGACGGGGTGGTGCACGCCGTGGTGCAACTGACCGAGTCGATGAACAGTTCGGTGTGGCCCATGGTGCCGGCGGCGAGCTCGTGGGTGTGGGTGCGACCGGCGTGGCTGGTCGCACCATCATCACCAGAACCGATGTCGGTGAGCGCGAACGAGACCTGGTGGCCCTCGACGAGTGGGTCACTCATCTCGATGATGTGAATCCGCGGGCCGTCACCCTGATCGACGACGATGGCGGCGTTCGGTGGGTCCTCGGTGAAGCCCATCGAGTCCCAGGTCTCGAGCCAGTGGTCGAACGAGACGATGCCGGCGCGCCGTTCGGGGACTTCGGTGAACCACATCAGGTTCTCGCCAGCTGGCACGACGAGCCGGTAGGTGTCGCCGCTCGCCTCGATTACTGAGCTTGGGGTGTCGAGAACGAACAACACTCCGGCGTCGGAAGCGCTCGATTCGTTGGAGTTGCTGCACGCAGCGAGGCCGATGGCGAGCATCGCCGAGCCGAGGAGCACCTTGCCTACGGTGCGGGTGACGTTGTGGCGAATCATGCTCCGGTCACCTCGCAGATCGAGCACGAGTTGGTCGAGTTGATGAACATCGAGATCTCTTCGTGCTGGCCGGCGACCACGTCCATCGTGGCGGTGCGCCCGGCGTGTTCGGGCACCATCGAGGTGTCCTCGAGCTGCACGTCGCTCAACGGGAAGAAGTAGGAGTCACCATCGAGCCGGGGCGCGCCGAGTTCCACCACGAAGGTCTCGTCGCTGCCGTCGACGAAGAGGTCGAGCGCGGCTTGGGGCGGTACGGCGATGAAGCCGTCGGCCTCCCATGTGGCCGCCAGATCGGAGAGGTCGATGGTGCCGGCCTGGCGCAAGGGACGGTCGGTGAACCACGTGACCTTCTGGTCGGCAGGTAGCACGAGCTCGAACCCGGCGGTTCCCTCGATGATCTCACCATCTGGCGCATCCAAGATGAACAGGTAGGCGGGGACGACACTGGGTTCGTAGGAGCACGAGGCAAGAAGCCCGGCCGCCACGAACCCTGCGGTCACAGCGAGGAGGGAGAGTGTCCCTTTTATAGCAGCGCATGATAGACATTTAGGCAGTGACTTACAATGGTTTGTACACGGACCTTGCTGCTAGCTCACCCGACAGGGTCGTGTCGGTGCCCCGCGGCAGCGATCTCTCCACCCCTCTTGACGCGGAGTTGGCATGAGTGGGCAAAGTTCCGCGATCACACCTACCCGAGCGAAGCGGCGCAAGAGCGCGTCGATCGCCCGCGAGGATGGCGAGCAGCGCCTGATCGACGCGGCGATCGAACTGGCGCGTGAGCAGCCGTTCGGCGATCTGAGCGCGCGCGCGATCGCTCGACGGGCCGACCTGAACCACGGGTACGTCCATCTGTGGTTCGGCTCGAAGGCTGCGCTGCTCCTCGCCGCCAGCCAGCACCAGACGGAGCGTCTGGTGACCATGTTCACCGACTCGTTGTTGACGCCATCGGTGGTGCTGCACCCTGAGGTTGAGATCGTCTTCCGGCTGTTGGCACGTCTCCAGACCGAGCCCGGCGGGATTGACCTGGCACGAGGTCGTGAGCGTCCGATGGCCGACTTGATCGCCAGCCGTGCCCAGCGGATGGTCGGGCTCTCGGCTGAGGACGCTGCGATGGTTGCTGCTCTCTCTGTCGCTACAGCGGCCGGTGTGGCGACCGTGGGGAAAGTGCTCGACTTCGACGTCGAGAAGTTGATCACCGCCTGGGTGAGGATGATCGCCTCGTTCCGAGGTGAGGTCGACGCCGAGCGAGGCTGACCGCCGAGGCGCCTCGCACCTGGGCCCGAGAGAACGGCAAAGGCCCCCGCTTGCGCAGAGGCCTCGTGTGGAGCTAGTCGGACTCGAACCGACGACCTCCTGGGTGCGATCCAGGCGCTCTCCCAGCTGAGCTATAGCCCCGCGAGGTCTGGATTGTAGCGTCGGCGGTGAGCTCCGGCCCTCGGCCTACGATCGGTCGATGGCGGTCGTGCGGCGGGTCTCGTTGCTGGGTGCCGGCGGGCTCGTGGTCGCGGCGGCCGTGGTCGCGGCGGCCGTGCACGCGGCGGCGTCGAGCGTCGGTGAACTCGCGGGCCGACGGCTCGTCGTCGCGATGGAGGGCACGAGCCCGTCGACGTCGCTTGTGCGACGGATCCGGGCGGGGGAGGTGGGCGGCGTCTTCATCTCGACCCCAAACATCGAGTCTGCCCCTCAACTCCGCGCTCTGACACGAACGCTCCGGAAGGTGGCGACGGAGTCGAAGCGACCTCCGATCCTCGTGTTCGTCGACCAGGAGGGAGGGTACGTCCGCCGCGTCGGGTGGGTTCCTCCCGCGCTTTCCGCAGCGGCTCTCGCGGAGCGCTCGATCGGCTTCGCGGAGACCACGGGCCGGCTCACCGGTGTGGCCTTGAGCAGGCTCGGAATCGACGTCGACCTGGCGCCCGTCGCCGACGTCCCGGCGGCGGACACGGCGTTCATCGCCCGACAGCGGCGGGCGTACGGATCCACGCCGGCGAGGGTCGCCGTCCGTGCGGCTGCGTTTGCCAGAGGGCTCGCCTCGGCCGGCGTGCTCGCGACGGCGAAGCACTTTCCGGGGCTCGGGCTGGCCCAGCGATCGACGGACGACCAGCTGGTCGTGATCGACGCGCCCTGGGCGGAGCTGAGACGCCACCTCCTCCCGTTTCGCGTGCTCGTCCGCAGCGACGTGGCGCTCGTGATGCTCTCGAACGCGATGTACTCGGCGCTCGACGAGACACCTGCCGTCTGGTCACGCCGGGTCGACAGCCTGCTCCGCGACGGCCTTGGCTTCGACGGCGACACGATCACCGACGCGATCGAGCCGCTTGCCCGCGCCCACGGGGTCACGAGCGAGGAGGCGGCAGTGCGCGCCGCTGAGGCCGGGGTCGACCTGATCCTGGTCACGGGCCTGGAGCCTGCGTCGGAGCGGGTCCATGCAGCGCTCGCAGCGGCGCTCGAGAGCGGTCGCCTCGATCGCCGCTCCTTCCGGATGTCGATCGACCGGATCGACGCGCTCTCACGCGCTCGACGAGGCTAGGCGGCCGGGCCCGCGCGAGGCCGGTGACAGCCTTACACGCGGAGCCCCACGGCCACGCGTCCGCCTCCGTCCGCTCGAGCAACCCACCTACGATACGGCCGTGCGCGCGGTCGTCATAGGCCCCGGCTCCGCGCGTGGTGCCGGAGCCCGACGGGCCCGGCACCACAGTCGAGGTCATCGCCTGCGGGCTCTGCGGCTCGGACGTCGAGAAGTTCGCGCCCGCGCACGCCGGCGCGGTGCTCGGCCACGAGGTGGTCGCGC
>VGCB01000046.1 GCA_016870235.1 Actinomycetota bacterium
AGCTCCTCCGCTACATCGACCGGCGAAACCACCACCGCCACGACCCCAAACTCCGCCGCGCCGAGAAACGAGGCTGCTTTCACTGAAGGGGCACTAGCGGCGCTCTCGCCCAGCACGCCCGGCCGGCGCGTGGTCGTCTCTTCAGAGCTTCGAAGGAAACGGGCCTCGGCTCAGAGATTGCGATCCGAGGTGACGCTGAGGGAGTAGGCGATGCTCCTGCCCGGCGTCCTCGGCATCAGGACCGCGACGTACGCCACCCGGCCCTGATCGCGGTTCGTGTACGTCAGGGCGCCGGAGGTGGTCGTCGCGGTCGTCGCCAGGCGATCGACGGCGGCCCCGGTACCGAGAACGGTGGCCGCGGAGCCCGCGCGGAAGAGCTGGAGCCTGACGGGCAGGTCGCTCTGGACGGCGATCGTGACCGTGCTCCTGCGCGGCAGCCAGAGGCGATGAACGTCGCGAGGATCGTCGAAGCGCGTCAGCCGCGCCGAGATCGTGGCCGCGGTCTGCGAGGCCGTCGTCAGGGGCAGCTGTCCGCCGTACTTCGTGCCCGCCGGGTCGACGAACTCGATGTCGTCGTTCGGCTCGCCGCCGTCGGCGGAGGGGGTCGGCAGCGCCAGCGCGGCCGGGACGTCGAGGATCCCGTGGCCCGTCTCCTTGTCCCAGCCTGGTGCACCGACGTCGCGGGCCGACGCACGCAGGATCTCGGCGACCTGGCTCGCGTCGAGCTCCGGGCGGAGCGTCCAGATCCAGGCTGCCGCCCCCGAGACGAGCGGCGCCGCGAAGCTCGTGCCGGACTCCTCCGAGTAGGGCCCGCCGAGCGACACGGGGCGTGCGACGCCGATGTCGACGCCGGGCGCAGCGAGGTCGACGAACCCGGAGCGGCTCGAGAAGCGCGCGACCGTGTCGGTCTGGTCGGTCGCCGCGACCGTGAAGACGTGCGGCACGGCGGCGGGGTACTCGAGAGCGCTGCCGACGTCGCCGGAGTTGCCGGCGGCGGCGACGACGAGCGAGCCGCGCCGCATTGCCTCGTGGACGGCACGCTCGATCGAGAGGCTTCTGCTCGAGCCGCCGAGGCTGAGGTTGATCACGCCCTTCCCGATCTCGGAGGCCGCGAGGATTCCCGCCACGATCTGTCCTGTCGCGAGGCTCGTCTCGTCGCTGATCCTGGCGTCGTAGGAGCGGAGGACGGCCTCCGGGTAGATGCCGACGAGGCCGACGCCGTTCACCGGCGCACCGAGCACCGACGCGACCATGGTCCCGTGCCTGCCCCCGACGCCCGGAGGCTCCTGCGCGTTGACCGGGGTGGTGTTCGCGCGGTTCGTGAACTCCTCGTGGGCGAAGTCGACGCCCGAGTCAACGATCGTGACCGGCACACCCGGGCCTGGCGGCGTCAGCTCGGCGACGCCGATCGTCTGTCGCCACCACGACGCCGCCACGAGCGGGTCGCCGAAGTCGGCGCGGGCGACGGCTGTCGACGAGGCGGCCGTTCTGTGCAGGCGATCGGGCTCGGCAAAGGCGAGAGCGCCGTCGTGTCGCAGCCGTTCGAGGAGCGCCTTCGAGCCGCCACCGGCGCTGAGGCGCCAGAGCCAGATCGAGGAGCTCACCTGGACGGCTCCACGGCCGCGGAGGATCGTCGAGTGAGTGCACACGGCTCCGGGCCGGAGCACCACAAGGAGGTCGGTGACTCCATCTCCGCCCCAGGCGGCCGGCGCGCAGACGGAGACCAGCGCAGCGACGCAGGAGGCGATCAGCTGTCGCATTCGGTCAAGTATCGCGATCGGTCGTTCGGGCCGCGTTAGCACGGTGTAGCCTGGGTGTTCAGTGGCGGTCGCGACCATCGGCCTCGGCGCGAACCTCGGCGACCGCGAGGAGGCGATCGACGCGGCCCTCTCCGCGCTTGATGCGTTGCCCGTCGTGCATGTCGTGCGGGTCTCGTCGCTTCGGGAGACGGACCCGGTCGGCTACACCGATCAACCGCGGTTCCTCAACGGCGCCGCGCAGCTCGAGACGGACATGCCGCCCGCCGCGCTTCTCGCCGCGCTCCTCGCCGTCGAGGCGGGTCTCGGCCGCGTCCGCACGGGGCCGCGCAACGGTCCGCGGTCGATCGATCTCGATCTCCTGCTCTACGGAGACCTGGTCGTCGACGAGCCCGGGCTGCAGGTGCCGCACCCCCGTGCGCAGGAGCGGTGCTTCGTCCTCGAGCCGCTGGTCGATCTCGATCCCGGACTCGTCATCCCGGGCAGCGGTCGTGCCGCCGACCTTCTCGCCGCTCTTTCCTGCACGCCTGGGCTCGTCGTCCGGCCACAGGCGCCTTCCGTGCCGCGATAGGCAGACCGGGGCTGTGCCATGGCCTCTACACTCACGTCGATGTCACACCTCGACGAGCTCGACGAGTTCGAGGCTGAGCTCGAGCTCCGCCTCAAGCGGGAGTACACGGCGGTCTTCCCGCTCTTCCGCTACTGCGTCCTCACGCAGGACGCGACCTACCTCTGCAACCGTCTCGACCTCAAGGTCTCCCCGCAGGCCGCCTACCCGTTCTGCCATGTTCAGATGGAGGACGTCTGGGTGTGGGACAAGAACCGCCCGACCCGCATCATCCCGCGGGCGGACGTCTACACGTCGGGAGACGTCACGGTCGAGGAGCTCCGCGGCGAGGGCGACGAGCCGCTCGTCACGGCCGAGGAGCTTGCCGAGCGGCTCGGCGATCCGCTCCTGCCGCCCGACGACGAGCGTCCCTGAGCGCCCGCTGCTGCCGATGCTCCTCGCGGTCGACGTCGGTAACACGCAGACCGTCCTCGGCCTCTACGACGCGGACAGGCTGCGCGACAGCTGGCGCCTCGCCACGGATCGCACGCGGACGGGCGACGAGCTCGGCGTGCTCCTCGACGGCCTCCTCGACTACGAGGTGGTCGAGGGCGTGTGCCTCTCGACGACCGTGCCGACCCTCGTCCGCGAATGGCAGCGGCTCGCGGAGCGCTGGGCGCGTGCACCGATCCTCGTCGTCGGCCCGGGCGTCAAGACGGGCATTCCCATCCGCTACGACGACCCGCGCGAGGTCGGCCCCGACCGCATCGTCAACTCGGTCGCCGCGAAGGCGAAGTACGGCGCCCCCGTGATCGTCGTCGACTTCGGGACGTCGACGAACTTCGACGTCGTCTCGGCCGCGGGCGACTACGTCGGCGGCGTCCTCGCGCCGGGCATCGAGACGTCGATGGAGGCGCTCTTCGCGCGTGCTGCACGCCTCGTCACGGTCGACTACGTCGAGCCTCCGAGCGTGATCGGGAAGACGACCGTGGAGGGCCTGCAGTCGGGTGTCGTCTACGGGTTCGGCGGACAGGTCGACGGGATCGTGGCCGCGATCCGCGGCGAGCTCGGCTCGCCCGACGCGCGCGTGGTCGCGACCGGCGGTCTCGCCGAGCTCGTCGCCACCCACTCGTCGACGATCGAGCTCGTCGACCCGTTCCTCACGCTCGACGGCCTGCGGCTCGTCTGGGAGCTGAACAGCTGACGGCTCCGGCCTCCGCGCCGGAGACGTCTCACGACGCCGTGCGGTGGCTTCGCTCGTCGAGGCGAAGCGCCGAGCGCGGTGGCCGGGCGACGACGCACGTGTCGCGCGTTCGCTTGGCGTCGTAGAGCGCGCCGTCCGCGGCCTTGAGCGCGGCCTGCGGGGACGAGCGCCCGTCCATCAGCGTCCCGCCGACCGACACGGTGATCGGGATCGCCGTCGTCTTCGTCGCGAGGGGGACGTCGCCGACGAGGCGGCGGACGCGCTCGCCGAACGCCGTCAGCCCGTCGATCGTCTTGATTCCGGGCGCGAGGATGACGATCTCCTCGCCGCCCCAGCGGGCGAGCAGGTCGGGCGAGCGGAGCCCCGACTTGATGCGCTCGACGACGCCGACGAGCACTTCGTCTCCGACGTGGTGGCCGAAGCGGTCGTTCACCGACTTGAACCGATCGATGTCGACCACGAAGACACCGGCGGGTGCGCCGCCGCGGGCGACGCGGGCGTGCTCGATCGCAAGCGCCTCCTCGAAGGCCCGGCGGTTCGGGGCGCCCGTCAGCTGATCGCGACGTGCGGCCGCCCGCTCCGACGCGAGCGCCGTCACGCTCGACGCCCGCGCGCGGCTCGCGAGCCCGAGCGCGAGCACGACCGAGGCGAGCCCGGTGGCGGCGAGGGTGCTGCTCGCGATGCTGACGAAGGCGACGATCGCGACGATCGGCGTCGCCAGGGCGCACTCGACGAGGTCGATGACCGCGCTACGCGACACGCGCGGCGAGATCGACCGCTCGCCGCTGTCCTCCCGACGGAGCAGGAACGTGCGTGCGACCGTGTTGAGCGACGCGGTCGCGAAGAGGCCCGCGAAGGCTGCGAGCAGGATCCAGGTCTCCCCGTCGCGCACCGTCTCGGCGATGAGGCCGGCCGCGAGCGCCTGCGTGCCGCCGAGGCCGAGCTCGAAGGCTCTTCGGGCGGCGGTCGCCTTGCGGCGTCCGAGCTGCGCGGCGAGGACGCACGCGCCGGCCGCCGTCGGGCCGCCGAGGATCGCGCCGAGCACGATCAGCGGGACGAGGAACGTGTAAGACGAGCGGGTGTCGATCCGGATCGCGAGGCGCTCCGAGAGCACCGCGGCGGCGAGCATGACGGCCGTGACGCCTGCGTCGAGGCCGCTCGGGGGGCCGGCGAGGACGAGCCAGGCGGCGTGGGCAGCGGCGGCGAAGAGGAGCAGCGCGAACGCGAGCGGCGCGCCGCTGCGGCCCGCCTCGTCGTCGGACGAGACGACGACGCGGAGCCCCGCGACCTCCCGCGGAGGACCAACGTCGGACACGTGCGCAGGCACTCCTCCATGAAACCGGCGCCCGGCGCCTGCTGCCATGCCTCGTTGGGGTGACCTTTGCGGTCGGCCTCGAGGCGCTCCGTCCGGTCGAGATACGGCGATCCGCGACGGAATCCGCATCGTCGCGGCCTTCCTGCGGCCGGGCCTCGCGGCGACCCGGCCGTGCCTGCGGGCCGGGCGGGACGCGTCAGTGGCTCGACGCGGAGCTTCGAGCCACGTTGTCGTCCCTCTACTCGACCGAGAGCGTGTTCGCGAGCACGTGGTTCGCCCACGAGGCATCGGCCCAGGAGGCGTCGGCCCACGAGGCGCTCGACCAGGACGCGCTCGACCAGGACGCGTTCGCCCACGAGGCGGACGACCAGGAAGCGCTCGCCCAGGACGCATTGGCCGCGGCCGCGCTCGCCCAGCTGGCCGAGTCGAACACCTTCTGCCCGGTCGTCGGGTCGATCACGACGAACTGGTTCAGCGCCGCGTTCGGGTTCGGCGGGTTGCCGGTGCCGGGATCGCCGTCGCTGTCGAGGACGCCGACGCCGAGAGCTCCGGGGGCGTCGTAGCCGTCCGGCTCGTCCGCATCGAGCATGAGCGCGCCCTTGACCTGGTCGGGCGTCCAGCTGGGGTTCCGTGCGAGCATCCAGGCCGCTGTCCCCGAGACGAGAGGGGCGGCGAACGACGTGCCGGACATCCACATGTAGTTGGATGCCGCCTTGCGGCTAGGGAACAGCGTGGCCAGGGTCGAGGCTGCCGGCACGGACGAGGTGATCTGCCGGCCGGGGGCAGCCAGCTCCGGCTTGAAGAACCCGTCGTAGGTGTAGCCCGACGACGACCAGGGTGCGGCGAAGTCGTTGTACTTGTCGCCGTCGCCGTCGCCGTTGACGTCGGAGGCGCCGACGGTGATCACGAAGGGGTCGTTCGCAGGTGAGAAGAGAACGCCCGAGGCGATGTTGCCGTAGTTGCCAGCCGACGCGACGACGACGACGCCGTTGAGCCAGAGCCGCTCGACGGCCCGGTCGAGCGGGTCGAAGAGGATGCTCGCCCCCGCACCGGCGTTGATGGAGAAGTTGGCGACGCGGATGTTGTACTGCGCCTTGTTCTGGAGGATCCAGTCGCACGCGGCGATGACGTCGCTCATCGAGCCGACACCGAGATCGTTCAGGACGTCGAGCGAGACGAGCTTCGCCCTGGGAGCGACGCCCGAGTAGACCTCGGCGCCACCGGTAGCGATGCCTGCGACGAGCGTCCCGTGGCCGAAGCCGTCGCCGTCGGAGTTGAGGCCGCCGGACACGAAGTCAACGGATGTGAGCAGCCGCTTGCCGAAGTCGCTGCGCGGCTCGACACCGGAGTCGACGATCGCGATCGTCGGGAACGATGCCTTGCTCGACTACGCGTTGGTCTTGAGCTCGAGAAGCTCGGTCGAGGGGACCCATTTCTGGCTGTTCGAGTACGTCGGGACAATCTCGACGTCGGGCGTGATCGCGAGGACGCCCGGGTCGTCCGCGAGCTCCTCGATCTGGTCCCCCGTGAGTTCCGCCGCGACGGCTGGAAGCGAGCTGAACCGCTTCTTCGAGCCCTTCGCCTTGCCGGGCTTCTGCCGCATCGCGTCTGTTACGGCGCTCTCCGCCTTCGCGGCTCCACCGCTCCGCGACTGCACGATCACCTTGAAGGTCTTCGTCTGCTCGCTCTTCGCCGCTGCGGCGAGCGCGTCGGGAACGTAGGCGTCTGCGCCCGAGGCCGTTCCCCGGTGGGGCGTCGCGAGCGCGGCGACTGCAGCGACAAGCACGAGCAGCGTGCCTCCGAGGGCGATGCGAACCCGCTTGCCGCCTCCCCAGAGCGCGTTCGCCCTGGTTCCTTCGTTGGTGCCGCCGTCCTGCCGCATGCGCAGTGCCCCCTACAGTCGAAGATCGTTGTCCTCAACGTAGGCGCGGACGGCGCGGCCACGTGCCCCGGAAGGGGTATCACACGACCGGTTCCCTCGCACGAGGGATCATCGCTAGGAGCGGACGATTTCTTGCGTCTCAGCCGCCGCCGAAGGCGGAGATCGGCAGCGCGAGCGTGACCTCCTCGGCCCGCGGCACGTCCGCCTCGAGCTCCTCGAGCAGGGCGGCCGCCCCCGGCGCGGCGGCGAGGAGGCGGCGCTCGATCTCGGCGAGGTCGTTCAGCACGAGGATCTCCTGCTTGAACGGCCGCGAGAAGCGGCCGCGACCGAGGTACCAGCCGTAGAACTTCTTGAGGAAGCCCGAGGCCCGCCGCTCCCCGAGCTCGCGCGCAGTCTCGCGGACGAAGAGGAGCAGCTCGGCGATCACCTCCTCGAGCGCCGGCTCGGTGTCGTCGCCGTCGACGATCTCGCGGAGGGCCCACGGATTGCCCTGGGCGCCGCGTCCGACCATGACGGCAGCTGCGCCCGTGCCCTCGAGCACCGCCTCGGCCCGAACGCGCGACGTGACGTCGCCGCTCGCGATCACCGGCACGTCGACGAGGTCGACGAGCTCGGCCGTGAGCGCGTGGTCGGCGACTCCCGTGTACATCTGCTCGGCGGAGCGCGGGTGCAGCGTCAGCGCGGCGGCGCCCGCCTCGACGAGCCTCGGGCCGACGTCGAGGCACGTTCGCGAGCCGTTCCGGAGGCCCCGCCGCATCTTCACGGTGACCGGGAGCGGGGTGGAGGAGGCGATCGCGTCGACGATCCGGCAGGCGCGGTCGGGATCGTCGAGGAGCGTCGCGCCCGCGCCCGTCTTCGTCACCTTGCGCACGGGGCAGCCGAAGTTGACGTCGATCAAGTCGGCGCCGGCGTCGGTGACGAGGCGCGCGGCCTCGCCCATCGTGGCCGGGTCGCTGCCGAAGAGCTGGATCGCGAGCGGGTGCTCGTCGGCGGCGACGCGCAGGTACCCGAGCGTGCGCTCGTTGCGATGCTCGATGCCGGCGCAGCTGACCATCTCCGAGCAGACGAGCCCGGCGCCGAACCGGCGGCCCTGGCGTCTGAACGCCTGCACGCTGACGCCCGCCATCGGGGCGAGGACGAGCCGCGTCGGGATCTCGACGCCCCCGATCGACCAGCTCTCGCGCAGATTCGCTCGCATCGGGCCAGGGTACAGCCGATCGCGCGGTTGACTGTGGAACCCGGGGCGCGATTCGGCTAGGATTCCCTGCCCCGCGGGACGCCCGGTTTTCGCGGTTGCCCGAGCAGACACGACGTTTTCCCGGAGGGCTCCTTGAAGGAAGTCATCCTCACACCGGAGGGGTACGAGGCGCTGAAGGAGGAGCTCGACCTCCTCCGCAACGACAAGCGGCGGGAGATCGCCGAGCGAATCCGGGTCGCACGCGAGTTCGGCGACATCGCCGAGAACGCGGAGTACGACGACGCCAAGAACGAGCAGGCGATGCTCGAGCACAAGATCGCCCAGCTCGAGAAGCGCCTCGCGCACGCCCGCATCATCGACACGGGCGACGTCGACACGAGCGTCGTCTCGATCGGCTCCGTCGTCCGCTTGCGCGACGTCGACGCCAAGGCGACGGTCGAGTACCACATCGTCGGCTCGGCGGAGGCGAACCCGGCCGAGCGCAAGCTCTCGAACGAGTCGCCGGTGGGGAAGGCGATCATGGGCAAGAAGAAGAACGATACGGTCGAGGTGACGACGCCGCGCGGGGCCGTGATCAAGTACAAGATCATGGAGATCAAGGCCGCCTAGCCCGTCGGGCTCCGGCTTTCCCCGTCCGACTTCAGTCGGACGGATCGGATGGCGGGCGTCCGCCCCGTCGACCGACCTCAGCCGGGGAAGCTCTCGAGGTCGGACGGACGGTTCAACTCGGGTCACGAGGCTTTACGGACACGACGCGCGGGGCGTCCCTGGGCGTAGAGATCGCCCGGCGCGACGAGCCTGATTCTGTTCGGATCGGCTGCTGCAAGAGCCGTGAGGGGGCTGTCGAAGCCGGACTTCGAGAAGAAGTAGTGACGAACGGGTGGGCCCGTCTTCGGCAACTCCGTCTCGAGCCGGGTCAGCAACGCCTCTTCGGCGACTCCGGCCTGCGCGCTCGTCCACTTGCAGCTCGCGATCGCAATCGCGTTGCCGTCTCCGTCGAGTGCGACGCCGTCGAGCTCGCGGCTGATCCACTTCGAGCCCTGGCGAACCTGGCCCCACCAGCTGCCGACCGCCGCGGCTCCTTCCGCCGCCCTCAGGTACTCCTGGCAGACCTCCTCGAAGGTTGGTCTGGAGACGAACTCGTCGAGGTTCGGCAGGATCGTCTGGCGTAGGTGTTGCCCGGCATCGGCGTCGTTCTTGAGACGGCTCTCGAACGGATGCATGAAGCGAAAGTAGAAGCGCAGATAGCCGTCGGTGATCTCGTAGCTGGTTTGCTTCGTGCGATCGGGATTGGCGGCCGTGACGGGAACCTTTCGCCTGACGAGATACAGCTCACGGAGAAGCCCGAGGGCATTGTGAAGCGCGCTGTTCCGGACTCCGGTGCGTTGCGCGATCTGATTGTGGCGAGTCGCGCCGTTCGCGATCGCTCTCAGGATCGAGAAGAACTTCTGTGGCTCGGGCAGCTCCTCGTGGAGGAGGAGCTTCGCTTCCTCGTGCAGCACGCCGGAGCGATAGAGCATGGCCTGCAGGAGGTTCTCCTCGAGCGGGAGCCGCTCGTCGAACTGCTCGAGGTAGTACGGCATGCCACCGCAGACCGCATATGCCCTGACTCGATCCTCGGGTGACCAGCCGGGAAAGAAGAGGCCTGCTGCGCGGTAGTCGAACGGCGCCAGCTGCAGCTGACCCGTTCGACGTCCGAACATCGTCCCGGTGAGCACGTCTCGCTCGAAGAACGCGACCTCGCTGCCCGAGACGATCAGGAGGATCGGGAGCAGGCGGCCGACCTCGCGCCACCACCGGTTGACGAGCGAGCCGAGATCGGGCGTCGCGTGGGCGATCCACTGGAACTCGTCGAGGATGACGACCGTCGGTTCTGTCCGGGCGTAGTCGGCGATCGCGGCGAGACCCGCCTGCCAGTTCGCGAGCCCCTGAGCCGCAAGCAACGGGCTGCCCGTCTCGGCCTGGAGAATCGACGTCAGGTCATGGAGATGGTCGGGTTCGAGACCCTCCGTCGCCTCGAAGTGAACTCCGCGCCGGCCTTCGAGGAAGTGGCTCAGCAGCTCGGTCTTGCCGACGCGCCGGCGCCCCCAGACGACGAGGAACTCGCCCCGGCCGGACTGCGAGCGGCGCTC